>CAYZQS010000049.1:12511-20030 GCA_964480735.1 uncultured Rhodobacterales bacterium | reverse complement strand
TTCCTGCGCCAGTTTGACCGCGTGCTGACAAATTTTGAAAAGAACGCCTCGGATCACGAGTTGATGGAAATGGGCGAAACCCGCACGGCGCGGGCGTTTATGCTGCTGGGACGGGCAACGGGCACGTTTGATCAGACTTACGGCTGATAAACCGACCCAAACTTCCGGATCGCAAAACCATCAAAATACCCAAAAAGCGAATTCCAATTCGCTTGACAAGAATTTTCCAATATTCTTTCTGCGCCGCTGGCAGCGGCCTGCTTTGCTGTGACTACAAACCAAACGATCCATAGGGAAGGTATTTCACCAAATCACCGGTCCTGATTTCCTGCGCATGATCGCCCAGTTCAACCAATCCATCGGCCCAGCTTAACCCTGAAATCCGCCCCGATCCTTCGGAGGCAAAAACCTCTATCTGTCCGTCGCCTGAAACACGCGCCCGCAAATATTCCCGGCGTCCCGGCTTTTTGGATTTTTCAAATGCCGCGGGCACCTGAAACCCATCCGCTGTTGGCCAGACCGCGCCACTTAAAACCGCAAGCGCCGGTCTTGCAAACAGCAGCGTGCAAACAAAAGCCGCAACCGGATTGCCGGGCAAACCAAAAACCGGCACGTTTAGCCACTGGCCAAGCGCCAGCGGGCGGCCGGGTTTCAGGGCAATCCGCCAGTTCTGGATAAACCCCTCGTTGCGAAGCAGTGCTGACACGTGATCCTCGTCACCGGCGGATGCGCCACCGGAAGTTATGATCGCGTCCACATCTTTAACCGCTGAATTGAACCGGTCGCGCAACTTGTCAAGGTCATCGCTGACGTGCCCCAGATCAACCGCTTCATGATCCCAGCGTTTCAGGATCTCAAGCAACATTGGCCGGTTCGCGTCAAACACCTGCGCGTCGTCTGCGGCCTCTCCAGCGGATCGCAATTCATCACCTGTTGACAGCACCCCGACCCGCAGCGCTTTGCGGACCGGCACATGCGAAACACCGGTTGCGGAAATCAAGGCCAGATCCGTTGGCCGCAACCTGTGTCCGTCACCAAACAACTTGTCCCCCGCCTTCACATCCTCCCCCGCCTTGCGGGTGTTCGCGCCCTGTTTCAGGCCGCTGTGAAAGGCGATAGCACCTTTGTTTACCGTAACGTCTTCCTGCAAAATAACGGTATCAACCCCGCCCGGTACCTGCGCGCCGGTCAATATCCTGACCGCGCTGCCGCCCGGCACCTGCCCTGCAAAAGGCTGGCCAGCCGCCGCACGGCCCACAACCAGTGGCAAGTTCTGCACACCCGTTGTCAGAGCGGCAAAAGCAAAACCGTAGCCGTCAACCGCGCTGTTGGGCACCGCCGGATTGGACCGTCCCGCGTGAACGGATTTTGACAAAACCCGGCCACCGGCCCGCGCAACCGCAATTTCCTCTTCCCCGACAACACAGCGCAGCCGTTCGCGCAACCGCACCAATGCGTCGTCAACCGGTGTCCAGTCCACGCCCGGCGGCAACGAAAAACAGTCGTCCTTAAGCTTTGGCGGTTTCATTGGCCAAACCAACTTTTGTCAGGATGAAATTTGCGATGGCTTTGGTGTCATCAAGATCAAATACCGGAATCGCCATGCCGTCAAAGTGAATGTCGCTGGCCAATGCAACAATTGTTGGATCATCAACCGCTATAAGCGGCTTGCCAATCGACGTGCGGTGGGCCTCTACCTTTGGATGATCTTCTCGTTTATAGCCTTCAATCAGCACCAGATCGACCGGCGAAATGCGCCCCAGAATTTCTTGCAGCGACGGCTCTGCCTCGCCCCGCATTTCACGCATCAGGGCCCAACGGTGGCGCGAGCACAGCACGACTTCCTGCGCGCCTGCCTCGCGGTGGCGATAACTGTCCTTGCCGGGCTGGTCCACGTCAAACCGGTGGTGCGCGTGTTTGATCGTCGAAACCGTAAGCCCCCGACCGCAGATTTCCGCCACCAACCGCTCCATCAGGCCGGTTTTACCGTTGTTGCGCCATCCGGTGACGCCAAATATCTTCATTGTCCTGTCATTTCCCGCATGGCCTCGGCCGTCTCTTTGTCCGTTAAAGTGTTGATGTTAAAAAATGAATCATGCGCTGTCTCTTCAAAAATGACCGTTGCGCAATCCGCTCTGTCCGTCCAAAGCATCATTTTACGCTGTCCGCGGCCAAGGGCATTACGCAAATCGTCGCGCAACGTCACCGACCACAGGCCAAAGGTTGGGTGCAGCGATTGTTTTTCCTCCGCGTCCTGCGTTGCGGCCAATGCCATCGCCGCTTTTCCCGGGCCAACGGCCTGTTGAAGACGCGCCACCAGATCGCCGGGAAAAAACGGCGTGTCTGCGGCGACTGTAACGATTTTGGCAAACCCGCGTTCCGCGGCCCAGTCCAGCCCGGCCAGAACCCCGGCCAAAGGTCCGGCAAACCCGTCTATTGAATCAGCAATAACCGGCAAATTGAAATCCGCAAACCGCGCGGCGTCCCCATTGGCGTTCAGCACGATTTCGTCCACCTGTGGTGCAAGCCGCCCGATCACGTGATCCAGCATACGCACACCGCCAACCCGCAGCAGGCATTTATCACCGCCGCCCATGCGCGAGGATCGTCCGCCAGCCAGTATGACGCCGGGAATTTCAAGCGTGCCCATCGCCGCCCCCGCCTTGCCCGACGTCAGATATCACCCGGTCCTGTCCTGACAGGCACATAAACCGTCGCCCGCGCAGCCGCCCGATCAGCGTCAGACCCACCGATTGGGCCAGTTCCACACCCCAGGCGGTAAATCCGGAGCGCGACACCAATACAGGGATGCCCATCATCGCTGTCTTTATCACCATTTCCGAGGTCAACCTGCCGGTCGTATACAAGATTTTGTCCTGTGCAGATACGTTTTCCATCTGCATCCAACCGGCAATTTTATCAACCGCATTGTGCCGTCCGATATCTTCCATATAGGCCAATGGCCGGTTTTGTTGGCACAGAACCGTGCCGTGAATTGCGCCTGCTTTCAAAAACACGCTGGGTTTGGTATTGATCTTGCGTGACAGGGAATAAAGCCACGACGCCCGAATTTCTGCCTTCGGCAAGCGCAGCCCTTCCAGCCCGTCAATGACGTCGCCAAAAACGGTTCCAACCCCGCACCCGCTGGTCAGGATTTTCTTTTTCATCTTCTGTTCAAAGTCGGTTTTAGCTTTGGTGCGCACCACCACCGTTTGCAGTTCCTCATCATAGTCAACGCCAGTTATCTGCTCGCTGACCGACAGCATCCCCTGATTGCGCAGAAATCCCAGCGCCAGATATTTTGGGTAATCGCCAATCGTCATGGCTGTTACGATCTCTTGGCTGTTCAAAAATATGGTCAGAGGCTGTTCTTCAACCACCGAAATCGTTTGCTTAACACCGGTATGGTCCACGCCGACAACCAGTTTGGTCAACCCATCAGCATCCGGGTTGGGGGCAATCACAAATTCTGATTGTTCAGGGCGTTTTGGCAATTGTATCCCTTTGCACAGTTACCGTAACCATAGCGAAACCCATTTAAGAGCCTTTGATGTCTCCGTCCAACCCCAAAGCCGCCTATTGGCAAGGATTTCGCGCCGGCAGCCCGTTTATTCTGGTGGTTGCTCCGTTCGCTCTGCTGTTTGGTGTTGTTGCCACAGAGGCCGGACTGAATATCGCCGAAGTCATGGGCATGGCCATTCTGGTGATCGCAGGCGCCGCCCAGTTTGCCGCCCTTGCCCAGATGGGTGAAAATGCACCTACCTATCTGGTGCTGGCAACCGCGCTGGCGGTCAATCTGCGCATGGCGCTGTATTCCGCGTCGATTACGCCGCATATGGGCGGGCTAAGTCTGCCAAAGCGCGTTC
This sequence comes from uncultured Rhodobacterales bacterium, assembly GCA_964480735.1. Classification (GTDB taxonomy): domain Bacteria; phylum Pseudomonadota; class Alphaproteobacteria; order Rhodobacterales; family Rhodobacteraceae; genus UBA5972. Next base: position 16,164 of record CAYZQS010000049.1, on the reverse strand, counting down.
TTGTCGCCTATCTGCTGGTTGATCAGTCCTATGCCGTTTCCGTGCAAAAATTCGAGGAAACGCCAAAAATGCCGCTGAACCAGAAACTGGCGTTTTATCTGGGGGTCATGACGCCCATTGCGCCGCTTTGGTATGGCTTTTCTTTGGTCGGAGCATTGGTCGGGCAAGCCATACCGCCCGAATATGCGCTGGATTTTGCAGTCCCGATCACATTTTTGGCCATCACCGGCCCGATGATGCGCACCCCGGCCCATCTTGCGGCGGCTTTTGTCTCTGTCGTCGCTTCGCTGTTGCTGGCTTTTTTGCCCTATAACCTGTGGCTGCTGATCGCCGCGGCCCTGGCAATGATGACCGGTGCGCAGGTGGAGCTGTTTATGGAAAGGCACAAGCCATGACACAAAGCAGCACCACGATCTGGACCATCATCATACTGCTGGCCATCGGCACCTTTCTGATCCGCTTTTCGTTCCTCGGGCTGATTGGCAACCGCGATCTGCCCGGCTGGTTCCTGCGTCACCTGCGCTATACCCCGGTTGCCGTCATGCCCGGCCTGATCGCGCCGCTGGTGGTGTGGCCCGCAGGCACGAACGGCGAAACCGATCCCGCCCGCCTGATCGCCGCTGCTGTCGCGCTTGCCATCGGTATCATCACAAAAAACGTTGTCGGTGCGGTGATCGGTGGCATGGCGGCACTTTACGGCGCACAATTTCTTATTGGTTAAAATATCCCCGCCGGAGGCATCTAAACTTTTAAAGCGGCAAGGCCGTGGTTTTGCACACCGTCCGCAGCGAAAAAGACGAATGCATCTGCGCCACCCCCGGCAGCCGGGCCAGATGTTTACGATGAATGCGGGCAAAATCGTCGGTGTCACTGGCCACCACTTTCAGCAGATAATCAGCGGTCCCCGCCATCAGATGGCATTCCAGCACATCCGGCACCCGCGCCACTTTTTTTTCAAACGCTTCCAGCAATTCGTCGGCCTGGCCTGACAGGGTAATTTCCACAAATACCAAAGACCGTCTGTCGACTTTGCGGGGATCCAGAAGGGCCACGTAGTCCCTGATGATCCCCACGTTTTCCAGCCGCTGAACCCGCCTGTGACAGGCAGAGGCCGACAGGTTTATTTTATCCGCCAGCTCTGCATTGGACATCCGGCCACTTTTTTGCAACGCCACCAGTATTCGACGATCTGTCGAGTCAATCTTCATAACCTGCAACTTCCTTGACTAAATTTGACACTTTTTCGACGATTCCACGCAAACAATTGCAAACTATAATCCAATTTCCGCAGGCAATTGCAATCAGCATTTGGCAAAGTGCCGGAAATCACCGTCTTCAAAAGGATTGCCGCAATGTTGATTGGTTGCCCCAGGGAAATCAAGAATCAGGAATACCGCGTTGGCATCACACCTATGGCCGCGCAGGAAGCCATCGCGCATGGGCATCGTGTCATCGTCCAGTCCGGTGCCGGAGCAGGTTCCGGTTTTCCGGATGACGACTATAGCAATCTTGGTGTAGAAATCGTCGACAACCCCAACGAAGTATTCGCCCGGGCCGACATGGTCGTGAAGGTAAAAGAGCCACAGGCGGCAGAGCGTGCGCAATTGCGCGAAGGGCAGATTTTGTTTACCTATCTGCATCTTGCCCCGGACCCTGATCAAACCAACGATCTGCTGAAAAGCGGCGTGACCGCCATTGCTTATGAAACTGTTACCGACAGCGCCGGTGGTCTGCCGCTTTTGGCCCCGATGTCAGAGGTCGCCGGCCGGCTGGCACCGCAAGTGGGCAGCTGGACGTTGCAAAAGGCCAACGGTGGTCGTGGTGTGCTGATGGGTGGCGTGCCCGGTGTTCTGCCCGCCAATGTTGTTGTGATCGGCGGCGGCGTGGTTGGCACGCACGCGGCACGGGTTGCGGCGGGCATGGGTGCTGACGCGACAGTGCTGGACATGTCCATGCCCCGCATGCGCTATTTGGATGATGTTTACGGGGGCCTGTTCAAAACCATGTATGCCTCAAAAGGCAACACCGCCGAACTGGTGTCATCCGCCGATTTGATAATCGGTGCCGTGTTGATCCCCGGCGCGGCGGCACCAAAGCTGATTTCCCGCGCCCAGCTTTCCAGCATGAAACCCGGCGCGGCGCTGGTGGATGTTGCGATTGATCAGGGCGGGTGTTTTGAAACCTCAAAAGCCACCACGCACGACGATCCGATTTACCAGGTTGATGGCATCATGCACTATTGTGTTGCCAACATGCCCGGTGCTGTGGCCCGGACCTCCACCATCGCCCTTGGCAACGCCACAATGCCGTTTATGCTGGCGCTGGCAGACAAAGGATGGAAACAGGCCTGCACGGATGACGAACACCTGTTGAACGGTCTGAACACCCACGCCGGTCACCTGACATATTATGCCGTTGGCAGGGCGTTGGGGATTGACGTGATGTCACCCTCGCTGGCGCTCAAAAACTAGACTCCAGACCCGCGACCCTCAAACACCGGCTGCAAGCTGCGCAGCCGGTCCGAAACAAAGCGCATGAATGCCCGGATGCGTGGTGTCTGGCGCAAGTCGGCATGGGTTAAAACCCAGATGTCTGGATAGTCAAACAGCTCTATATTCCGAACGCGGGCCAGCGATTGATCGCTTTCACCCAAAAAACACGGCATGCGGGTCGCTCCCAGCCCGGCCCGGACAGCGGCAATCGCCGCCACCATGTCGTCCACAGTCAAAACCGGGCGCAAAATCGGCCGTGCATCGCGAACCTGCGCAGGCGGACCCGGCCAATGCGAGAACCTTATCCAGTCCAGCGGGCCACCGTCGTCAGTTTGCACAAAATCCTTTGAAGCATAAACTCCGGCCTTCTGAATGGCGACTTTGCTGCCAAACAGCGTTTCGGCGGGCGCATTGGAAATCCTGACCGCAACGTCGGCTTCGCGCTGCGCCAGATTAAGCAGTTCGCTGCCACCCAAAACCGTCAGATTGATCTGCGGATACTCAATCCGAAAATCCGTAATGATCGACGTCAGGTATCTTTCAATCAGCAATATTGGCGCTGTTACCACCAGATCGCCGGAGACGGATTGATCCCTCACTCCCACCGACCTTGCCAATACCGCTTCTGATTGCTCCATCTGCCTGGCCGCCGCGGCGGCATCTGTGCCCGCCCCGGTTGGCCTGTATCCACCGGGAAGGCGATCAAACAAACGGGTTCCAAGCACTGTTTCAGCCGCTTGAATCCGTCGCGCCACCGTCGCGTGGCTGACGCCCAAAACGCGCGCCGCACCGCTTGTGCCGTTCTGGCGAACGGTCTCTAAAATAAACCTGAGGTCATTCCAGTTTAAGGCCATCTGTCCATTATTGCACATACCATGCACAATGTTGATCATTTTCGGGCAACCGCGCATCAGGAATACTGCACAGGCAATCAACAAGGAAAAAATCCAATGACAGTTCACGTTATGGCGACCATGCGCGTCACAAACCCCGAATATTTGACAAAATACCGCGAACAGGCCGGTGATGCCCTTACCCGTCACGGCGGCAGCGTGGTTCAGGCTTCCGGTTCATTGGCGATACTGGAAGGTGAAGCCGAAGCGCCCGGTATGGCGGCGCTGCTTGCATTTCCCGATGAACAATCGGCGCGGGCGTGGATCG
>CAYZQS010000049.1:0-12411 GCA_964480735.1 uncultured Rhodobacterales bacterium | reverse complement strand
CCTCTGCTTTGTTCACCGCCTTGATCAACAAAAACACAACCCAGGCAATGATCAGGAAATTCAGAACCGCCATCACAAAGGAACCATAAGCAAAAACTGCGGCACCCGCGTCTTTGGCCTCGGCCAGCGATGCAAAGTCTTCATCGCCCAGAACCACAAACAGGTTGGTGAAATCCACCCCGCCGGTGAACAAGCTGATGATCGGATTGATCAAATCCGCGACCATTGATTTTACAATCGCGGTAAACGCCGCGCCGATTATGATACCAACGGCCATATCCATGACATTGCCCTTGGCGATAAACTTTTTGAATTCGTTCAACATATTGCCCTCCATTGTTTCGCAAGCGTTTCCGCACCTCCGTTTCTAAGATAACCCGGTGGCAAATCAAGAAATCTTGCGGTTGCTCTTTTCTTCTTGGCCCGCAAGCCTAAGTTGGACGTAGATCGCACTGACACATAAGGACGCCGCCCATGACCACGCTATCCGAGTTTCCCATCACCAATCGCTGGCCGCCCGAAAACCCTGATAACATTCAGCTGTATTCCCTGCCCACACCCAACGGTATGAAAGCATCAATCGCGTTGGAAGAAATGGGCCTGCCCTATGATGCCCATCTGGTGGACTTTGGTAAGAACGATCAGGAAACGCCGGAATTTCTGTCACTGAACCCCAACAACAAAATCCCCGCAATCATTGATCCAAACGGCCCTGACGGCGCGCCAATCGGGCTGTTTGAAAGCGGCGCGATCCTGATTTATCTGGCAGAGAAAACCGGGCAACTGATGTCCAAAAATCCAACCGAACGCTATCACACATTGCAATGGCTGATGTTTCAGATGGGCGGTATCGGGCCAATGTTCGGGCAGATGGGCTTTTTCGTAAAATTTGCCGGTTCAGAGTGGGAAGATAAACGTCCGCAACAGCGCTACATAAACGAAAGTATTCGCCTGCTGGAGGTTCTGGATCAACGTCTTGAGGGCCGGGACTGGATCATGGACGACTATTCAATCGCCGACATTGCCACGGCACCGTGGCTTGGCACAGTGGTGCGGTTTTACGAGGCCGCCGAACTGGTGGATTGGGACAGTCTGGACAATGTTCCCGCATATCTGGACAGGTTTTTGGAGCGTCCGGCGGTTCAGCGCGGCATGGTCAGCCCGACGCGGGAATAGGCAAGGCAATTGTCTGGCTTAAGAAAGCTCTCCGCCTAAAATGTAGCGCATCATCTGAACCACCTGCGCGGGCTGTTCACAAACCGCCAGCGCCGCTGCGTCCACTTCCTTTAACGGATGCTGGTGCTCAGGTGCATGCAGCACAATCAGTGATTTGCCCAATGCCGCGGCATATCCGGCATCAAATGCCGCGTTCCATTGTTTGTATTGTTCGCCAAACCGCACCACAACAATATCCGCATCCGCAATTCCCTTGCGCGTGCGCATGGCGTTTAGTTGTGCGCCTTTGCGATCATGCCAAAACTTATCAGCCTCAGCCCCCAAAATCGCCACTCCGCAATCATCAGAGGCCGCGTGATCTGTAACCGGCGCGGAGAATTCCACATCCAAGTCTTTCGCACCATTCATAATGTCGTCACGCCAGGACGTATGAATTTCTCCTGACAAATAGACTTTCAGTTTCACGGCAATCACCCGTATCTTGATTTTGACTTTGTTCCAGTCTTTGCTAGTCTGGAACGATGTAGAACAAAAGGCTATTCTGGCCAATGACATCCTTAACCCGAAGAACCGTGATGGCTGGCATGCTGACAAGTGCTGTGGCGTCCAAAGGCGGCGCCCAATCCGGAAAATATCATTTGGGCGCAGAATGGGAACGCCACGTGGGCTGTGTGATGGCGCTTTGTGACGCAAATCAAACGTATGGCGCGCGAACCGTTAAGCGCATGCAACTTGAACAGGCCAAAATGGCCACGGCCATCGCTTCCTTTGAACCCGTAACCATGTTGATCAACCCGCGCCAACGCAAACGCGCGTCGGCAATCCTGCCCGCCAATATCAATCTGCTGGAGATGACCCACCACGACGTCTGGACCCGCGACACCCTTCCAACCATCACACAAACCCCGGACGGTAAAAAAACCGCCATTGATTGGAATTTTAACACCTGGGGCAATAAATACCCGGAGTACGGGCGGGACCGAACCCTGGCCAAAAGATTTGCCGGCGCAATTGATCTGCCCGTTCAGAATGCGCCGATTGTCTGTGAAGGTGGTGCGATTGAACTGAACGGCAATGGTACTTTGGTGACCACCGAAACCTGCCTGCTGAACCGCAACAGAAATCCCGGCAAATCCCGCCACGACGTCGAACAGGCGTTGCGCGATATGACCGGTGCTGCCAATATCGTTTGGCTGTGGGGATCAGAGGTGGACCAGATTACCGACGGGCACATAGACGGGTTTATGCGTTTCATCCGGCCGGGTGTGGTGGTGGCTGAAGTGACGGACGACCCAACAGATCCCGAATATACCGAGATGCAGGAAAACCTCGCTCGGCTGCTCAAGGCCCGGGACAGCAACGGGCAGCACTTTGAGGTGCATTTGATTTTGCGCCCGCGCTGGGATGTCATGCCAAATCGCGGCAATGATTTCGCAGCATCTTATGTGAATTCATACTTCCCCAACGGCGGGATCGTCATGCCATCTTTTGATGATCCGGAACGTGACAAGGCCGCAAAAAATCTGTTTCAGGCGCTGGAGCCGAACCGCCGTATCATTCAAATCGACGTCAGCGAAATATGCGAGGGCGGCGGCGGCATTCACTGCAACACCATGCAAATTCCGGTTTAAAGGCTAGAGCCGCGTCCTTTTTATCTAATTCAGCGGAGCGGCTCTATCCTTTTGATCTTGCGCGCAATTTATTCCGAAAACCGGTGCCCACTTTTCGGATTGCGCTCTAAATCAACCCGGCCACATGCCGCGCAATCGCCAAACAGGATGTCAGGCCGGGTGATTCCATTCCAAACATATTGATCAGGCCTTTGATGCCGTGCACGTCCGCGCCCTGAAACACAAAATCGCTTTTCGCCCCATCCGGCCCCCAAATCCGTGGCCGTATCCCGCATCCCTCCGGCTGCAGCGCCCCGTTCGGCAGGTCCGGCCAATATTCACGAACCGCCGCCTCAAACTTGCCAACTTGTCCGGGGTCCACGGAATACTCCAGTGGCCCCACATCCATCCATTCCATATCCGGCCCAAATTTCACCTGCCCGGCCAGATCAAGCACCACATGCAGCCCCAAAGATCCGGCATCCGGCATGGGATAAATCAAATGCTTAAACGGATTGGCCACGCCTGACAGCGCAAAGTAGCTGCCCTTGGCCATGAACCGGGGCGGGATCAGGGCCGGATCATAGTCAACAAACCCGCCAACCACATCCCAGGCCCCGTGACCCGCCGCGTTGATCAGATTGGTGCAGGACAACCGCGTCTGGGCCACATCACCCACTTCAAACTCAAACCCACCATCCACCGGTTGCCACGCCTCAAGCGGTGCATTCAGCGCCAGTACAGCACCGCCCGCTTCCGCCTCACCCAACAGCGACAGCATCAGCCCCGGCGCATCGACAATCCCCGTGGACGGCGAACTTAGTGCCCCAAACCCGGCAACCGCCGGTTCCAACTCGCGGCACTCTGACACCGAAACATGCACCAGATCATCAACACCGTTGGCCAAACCGACTTCGCACAGCGCTGCCAATCCGCCCAGTTGATCCTCTTGTGTTGCAACAATCAGCTTGCCACAGCGCTGATGTCCCACGTGCCGCGTGGCGCAATAATCATACAGCATTTCCTTACCCGGCACGCACAATGCCCGCTGCCAACTGCCTTGCGGATAATAAATCCCGGCGTGTATCACCTGTGAGTTATGCGAAGACGTGTGCTGACCAACCGCCGCCTCGGCCTCCAGTATCAAAACCTCATGCCCGCCTTGCGCCAACCGCCGCGCAACGGCAAGCCCGATAACCCCGGCCCCAACAACCACTGTCTGAACATGATCCATTCATTGTTCCCAAAATACTCAGACAAAGAATAGTAATGACGCGGCACGCGTCGCCGCTGGATCACTGCCGCAAAACACCACCGGTGGCTTTTTCAACTTTTGCCACAATCCTGGCGGACACCGCTTCAATGTCCTTATCCGTCAACGTCGTCTCAACAGGCTGCAGCCGCACCGAAATTGCGATAGACTTTTTGCCTGCGCCGATTTGTGCGGCGGCTTTGGCGCCGCCAAACAGATCAAAGACCGAGGCATCGGCAATCAGCGCCTTATCCGCCCCTTTTGCGGCATTCAGCAACGTCAGCGCCTCAACATTATTGTCCACCACAAAAGCAAAATCCCGTTCAACCGCCTGCAGATCACTAATTTTCAATGCCGCCCGGGTGGAGGATTTTGTTTTTGGAAACGGTGTGTTGGCCACAAAAACCGTAAACGCAACGGCAGGCCCCTTCACGTCCAATGCCCGCAGGATTTTCGGATGCACCTCGCCAAAGGCGGCCAGCACGTTCTTTGGCCCCAGCGACAGCCGCCCGCTGCGACCGGGATGCAACCAGTCTGCCCCCCCCTGCTGCACCATCAATTTTTCCGGCGCCCCAATGGCTGACAGAACTGCCGCCGCGTCAGCTTTTGCGTCAAACACATCCACGCTGCGCCGCGCCCCGTAAGGATCACGCGCTCCGGTATGGCCAACCAGCAGCCCCGCCGCCTGCACGTGTTGTTCCTCAGGCTCGCCGCCCTGAAAGGCCGGTCCCACCTCAAACAGCGCCAGATCAAACACGCCGCGTGCCTGATTTCGCGCCGCCGCCTGCAAAAGCCCCGGCAGCAGGTCCGGGCGCATGTGGCTCATTTCAGACGAAATGGGATTGGCCAGCATAGTGGCGTCAGAACCACCGCCAAACAATTCCGCCGATTGTTTATCGACGAAGGAATAGGTGACGCATTCATTATAACCAAGTGCTGCAATGGTACGTCGGGCTTTTGCCTCGCGCCGCTGCATCGGCGTCAGTATTGCCTGTGCCACATCATCGCTGAGCCGCGCCAGCGGCTTTCCCTGCAACTTGGTCAAGGATGCCACCCGGGCGATTTCCTCTACCAGATCAGCGGACCCCTGCACATCAGGACGCCAGCTGGGAGGTGTTGCGTTGGCGCCCTCAACGACAAACCCCAAATCTGTCAGAATGCGCAACTGCTCGTCAGCGGCAATATCCATCCCCACCAGCGAACTGACCCTTGCGGTATCCAACGGATAGCTGCGCGTCGTGTCCGGCACTTCACCTGCCGTCACCACCTCGGACGCTTCGCCACCGCAAAGTTCAAGAACCATCGCTGTTGCCAGTTCCAGCCCTTTGGGCGTGAACGCCGGATCAACGCCGCGCTCAAACCGGTAACGCGCGTCAGAGTTCACATTCAGCGCCCGCCCGGTTTGGGCGACTGTGATCGGGTCCCAATAAGCGCTTTCAAGAAACACATTCACCGTTTCCGCCGTCACGCCGGTGGCCAACCCGCCCATAACCCCGGCGATACTCTCAACCCCGGTGTCATCCGATATCGCCATCATGCCGGGCGCAAAGGTATAGTCCTTGTCATCAAGCGCCATCAGCGTTTCACCTCCGCGCGCGAAATGTACCCGCAGGTTCCCCTTAACCTTATCCGCGTCAAACACGTGCAGCGGGCGGTTCCGGTCCAGCGTGAAAAAGTTGGTGATATCCACCAGCGCAGAAATCGGCCGCAATCCCACGGCCCGCAACTGATCCTGCAACCATTGCGGCGACGGCCCGTTCTGAACACCCCGGATCAACCGACCACAAAACACCGGGCAGCCTTTGGCCTGAACGTCGGCATCAATGCTGACAGAAATCGGGCTTTTGAACGTCCCTGCAACAGGTTTTGTTTCAGCTGGTTTCAAGCTGCCCAATCCACGGGCCGCCAGATCGCGGGCAATCCCCCGAACCCCCAGCGCATCAGGGCGGTTCGGGGTGATCGCAATATCAATCATCGGGTCATTTTTGCCGACGTAGTCGATAAAACGTACGCCCAGTGGCGCATTCGCTGGCAGATCAATAATCCCGTCGTGATCGTCCGAAATCATCAATTCGCGCTCTGAGCACAGCATCCCGTTGCTGGCCTGACCGCGAATAACGCCCGGCTTCAAATCAACGCCGGTGCCCGGAATATGCGTGCCGACAGGGGCAAATACCCCAACCATCCCGGTGCGGGCGTTGGGTGCGCCACACACCACCTGCACCTCTTCTGATGCACTGTCAGGCCCATTGGGATAAGCCTCCACCCTGCACAGCCGCAAACGGTCCGCATCGGGGTGCTGCACCGCCTCGATCACCCTGCAAATGCGAAAATCACCCATTGTGTCGCCGGGGTTCACAACATCCTCAACCTCCATCCCCAAATCTGTCAGGGCATAGAGGATGTCATCCAGCGACGCCTCAGAGCTTAGGTGTGTTTTCAACCAGGAAAGTGTGAATTTCATTTGCCAGCCATCTGTAATATTCAGGCACAGCACCTACCCCAATCAATCTGGAATTAGAAGAGGCAAGACAGCCTTACCAAAGCCGTATCAAACCGGATCGCGTCGCAGGCTTTGACACATGCAGTGAACGCCGCCGCCGCCTTGTGTGACCATCGAAAGTTCCGGATCATAAATCGTGAACCCCCGCGCCTTCAGCGCCGCTTTCAACGTCCTGCTTCCGGCTGGCAGCAGCACACGATCGTCCCCCAGCGCCACCACGTTACACCCAAGCGCCAGCGTTTCGGCAAACGGCACCGGTACAATCTCTATCTTTTTGGCCCGCAGCCAATCCACCACCGCAGGATCGGTACAATCCAGACAGACCGCTGCCAGTTTTGGTGCCAGCATCACCACCATCAGATCGATATGCACATAAAACGGATCAATATCGATCAGCCGCACCTCCCAGCCTTCCGCCTCAAACCAGCCTTGCAATTGCAGCGCCGCCTGTTCGTGCGAGCGCCCCTCGTCGCCCTCCCAGCCAATCAGCACACACCCCGGTTCGATCACATTAAAATCGCCCCCTTCAAAATGCCCCGCCGTCACATAGTCAAAAATCGGAATGCCCAGCTTTTGGTAGGTCTCGATACAGCGATAGTTTTCTCCCCGCCGCCACCACTGGCTCATATTGGTGATCACCGCTCCAAAAGGTGTCATCACCGAACTGTCGCGCGCGTAAACCTGATAGGGCAGCGATGGGTCCGCCTGAAGCGTTTGCACCTCCACACCCGCAGAACTGTAAGCCGACACCATTTCGGCGTGCTGGGCTTTGGCAACGTTCAGGTCAAACTTCACCCCACGCCGCAGGGTTTTCTTGCTCAGCGAACTGGTCTTCAGCCATTGATAGTTTTCAATCGGTCCCAGCAGTACCGAACGCAGTGTGCCATAATCAGAATTTGCACCCCAATAGTTCAAGGCAGGTGTTCCGCCACCCTCGCGGCGGGCCTTTAACGAGAACGGAACGGATTCTGTGCGTTTGTCCATAGGGTTTCCTGACGTGCTGAATACCCGCAACAGTGCGGCGGCCCCAGCAACGTGTCAAGCAACCGAGGTGATCGCCATTCGCGCTGCGCCATCGCACGTCGTCCACTTATTGTTGCAAAATTGGCAACAATACCGGTGTTTTTGCGATCTTCATGCCGGACAAAGCGTATTCTCCGCAATTTTGCCACAATTACCCGCCAAATCCGCAAAATCTTAAACATGGGAGGGGCATCCTCATGCGCAAATTCTTAAAGGACACCCGTGGTGAAGTACCGATCACCTTTTACGGCATGTTGATGATCGTCGGTGCCGTGGCCTTTGCGGTTGTGATTTCCCGAACCCCGGTTCTGTCGGTTGACGAGGCCAGCATCGTCCGCATCAAGGCCAGCAACGAGCGCTGCACCAATCAGGTGCTGGGCACTAAGTTTGGCAAAAAGGACTGCCACACCAAAAAAGTAAATGTCACCGGCGATTCGATTGTGTTTTTGAAGGCGAAGTAGGGCTCAAACCTTTTACAAGTTTTGCTTCATCCGCATGAGCGCTGCCTCAAGCGGTGGCAAATCAATTCTGGCAGAATGATCCAACATCCTAAACTGAACTCCGTCGTAGTCATGTCGCAGGATATTTCCTATTCCCGCAATATCTTTCCAAGGAATAGCGGGCTCTGACGCTTTCATTTCGTCTGGCAAGTGACGGGATGCTTCTGAAATAATTTCAAATCCACGTTCTACCGCGCTTCGCAGAACCCAGTTATCCAGCGTATTCTTGTCAGTCAAAGCCAACCGAATACCCGCTATCGCGGCCAACATATGGTCGATCCGAAAAGTGAAATCCTTTACAGGGATCGCCATCAAAAGACCTGCAAGGCCTCCGGCAACACACGTTTTCCAACGTCTGGATCAAGGCAAGACCGCTCAACGAAATCTACTGGAAATGGCAGTAGTTCGCTGGCAAGACGCTTCAGTCGTGCGTATTCAATCAATCCAAACGACGGGAGATTTTGGTCAAACAGCAAATCGACATCAGAACTCTCCCCGGCATTGCCATGTAAAACCGATCCGAACAAATACACGTGCGCTACCCCAACTGCCTGCAGCTTTGACTGATTAAGAGTAATTTCAGATATGATGGTGTTTCGATTCATGCACAGTATGTTGAGGGAAACATGTTGAAAATCAAGTACATATTTACTTCATAGACACCAGAGATTGTACCACGACTATCGTCCATTTCACCGGAGCCTGTTTAAAGCATCTTGTAAAGCATTTTTAATGGTGCTTTATATAACCCTAGTAAGAGGACAAATTCCATAACACACGCCATTTTCGCCACTATGACCGCCAGCATAACCGAGCTTAAGAAAAACCCGATGGGCACCGTTGCCGCCGGTGAAGGTGCCGCGGTGGCCATCCTGAACCGCAACGAACCAGCGTTTTATTGCGTGCCTGCAGAAGAATATCAGGCAATGATGGAATTGCTGGAAGATATCGAACTGAATGCGATTGCTGACGCGAGACAAGGCGAAGTTGGCATTCCCGTCGATATTGATGACATATAAGCTTGAATTTCTTCGGTCAGCACAAAAAGAGTGGCGCAAACTTGGGCCAACTATACGCAAACAGTTTCGAAACAACCATCGGCAGCGTCTTGTAAATCCAAAGATTTCCAGCTCGAAATTATCCGGCGCAGCCAACCGTTTCAAAATCAAGCTCAGGTCATCAGGTTTTCGCCTGATTTATGAGGTACAAGACAAAAAGCTGGTGGTCACAGTGATCGCAGTGGGTAAACGTGATCGCGGGTCAGTTTACGATGCGGCTGTTCGCCGAATTTCAAAAGGTCAATGATAAGTGGATTTTTCCATCTACCCGCTCACCCCACCATGTAGCGTCGGCACATCCAGCGCCGCAAACCCATAGTGCCGCAGCCAGCGCAGATCGCTGTCAAAAAACGCCCGCAGGTCCGGGATGCCGTACTTCAGCATGGCAATCCGGTCGATCCCCATGCCAAAGGCAAAGCCCTGCCATTTGTCGGGGTCCACCCCGGCAGCACGCAGCACTTTGGGGTGCACCATGCCGGACCCCAGCACCTCCATCCAGCCGTCGCCCTCGCCGATCTTAAGTTGCCCGTTGACCCATGAGCATTGAATATCCACTTCAGCGCTAGGCTCCGTAAACGGAAAATGGCTGGCCCGAAACCGGGTCTTGATCCCCTCCACGCCGAAAAATGCACTGAAAAACTGTTCCAGCACCCATTTCAGATTGGCCATCGAGATGTCCGTATCAATCGCCAACCCTTCGATCTGGTGGAACATCGGCGTGTGGGTCTGGTCGTAATCACAACGGTAAACCCGCCCCGGCGCGATAATCCGGCAGGGCGCGCCGTGCTGCGCCATATGCCTGATCTGCACCGGTGATGTATGGGTGCGCAAGACATGCGGCGGGCGGTTGTCGCCTTCGTCGCGGTGCAAAAAGAACGTGTCGTGTTCCTGCCGCGCAGGATGTTCCGGCGGGATGTTCAGGGCGTCAAAATTATACCAGTCGCTTTCAATCTGCGGCCCCTCGGCCACTGAAAACCCCAGATCGGCGAATATGGCCGACACTTCCTCGGTGACTTGGGAAACCGGATGAATACTGCCCACCCGTCGTGGCCGCCCCGGCATGGTGACGTCCAGCCACTCGCTGCGCAAACGCTCTTCCAAAGCCGCGTCCGCCAGACTGTCTTTGCGTGCGGCCAATGCCGAATTGATCTCGTCTTTCAGCGCGTTCAAGACAGGCCCTGCGGATTTGCGTTCCTCCGGCGTCATCTTGCCAAGTTCGCGCATTTTTAGGGACAATTCACCCTTTTTACCCACTGCCGCCACACGCAATTCTTCCAGCGCCGCCTCGTCGCCGGCGTCAAGGATGTTGCGCAGAACCCGTTGTTTCAACTCGTCTAAATCGTCCATCAATGTCTCGACTTTTCAATCCCGTGCACCTGCTACCACAGGCAGCATGAATTGCAAGGTGCGGGCCCCGATACGGAACGTCGGGGATCAACCTGCTTTCCGCGCTACGGCTAACAGATTGGCCAGCCCGCCAAGCGGCCGGTTTTGAACCGTCCCAGTCAGCAAAAATTCAACAATCCCAACCCGTTGTCACAACATCAGCGCCTTATCCACAAGCGCCTTTTTTCCGTGGTATTTTGAAACGTCCACACCTCGTTCCGCCAGTGCTGCGCTGATTTCGCTTTCGCTCAGCGCTTCGATGGCTTTGGTGGTCATTCTTAGAAAATTGATCTTTGGCTTAAACGGCGGATTGGTCTCGCCGAAATAGCTGCGGTCTTCAAAGGCGAAATCCGCAGCGTATTTGCCCATGAAATGGGTTAAAAATGTGTTGATGCCGGGCCTGATGCGGGGGTCGGTCATATGGTTTGCAGCGTCATCAAGCGCGCCCAGCATCAATTGCGACCACCGTGCTGCACCTTCGTTGTTCATCACCTGGATGGCGTTGTGCGTATGATGAAAGTTCAGGCGGAACTCGCCACCGTGGTAATATGGCCCACCGCCCATCACATCAATCCACATTCCAGCCTGCGTGTTGATGTGCCGCTTCTTGTCGCCTACACGCGCGAAGGGGGCCACAAACCAGTCTTCATCCGCAAAAACCCGTTCATAAAAATTCTGGATTATACTCACAATCGGGCGCTGGCCCAGAACCGAGAACAATTGCCAAAACTGAATTGGGACGTTGGTGTCGCTTGAAGCAGAAAGCGAAACAATCGGCTCCATTCTGTGGGCATCAGGTGGCAACATCCCTTTTTGGATCGCCGCAGTTATATAGTCCCGCTGGATTTTTTCGGACATATAGCCGTGACGGGTCGGATGTTTCGAATGCCCGGGTTTTGTCATTTCATATGTCCTATTGCACAAATGGCCGTCTCGTCCACCGGGTTCGTTCAGGCCGCCCAAACGGAGGGCTGCTCGGATTCAAGCCTAAGAATAACTCGGAATTTGCACATATGTGTTGGGCGAGGCTGATTCAACTGGCGGCGGTTTGGATGGCTAATACGATGAAAACCTAATGGCTGAACACAGTCACCCCAACAAAAAAAGCCCCGCAAACCGCGAGGCCTTTTGATTTTCTGAACAACCAGCGCTTAAACCAACGCAGCCTTTGCCTGATCGACAATCGCGCCGAACGCGGCGGGTTCGTGCACCGCCAGATCGGCCAGCACTTTGCGGTCCACCTCAATCCCGGCAACTGACAGCCCGTTGATAAACCGGCTGTAGGTCAGCCCGTCGTCATGGGCGCGCACGGCGGCGTTGATCCGCTGGATCCACAAGGCTCGAAAATTGCGCTTGCGGGCCTTGCGGTCGCGTGTGGCGTATTGGTTGGCTTTATCAACCGCCTGGGTTGCCGTGCGGAAATTCCGCGAACGGGCACCGTAGTATCCTTTTGCGGCCTTAACAACTTTGCGGTGACGGGCGTGCGAAGACGCGCCCCCTTTTACTCGTGACATAACAGGGCCTCCTTAGCGCGCGTAGGGCATATATTTTTTGACGATATTTTCATCGGCTTTGCACAGAACATCGGTTCCCCGTGCGTTGCGTATGAATTTATTCGTGCGTTTGATCATGCCGTGGCGTTTGCCGGCCTGGGCGGCTTTGATGCGGCCGGTGGCCGTCACCTTAAAGCGCTTCTTGGCGCCTGATTTGGTCTTCATCTTGGGCATTTCCGTCTCCGTCATCAGGAATGGTCATAAAGCGTGGCTCGGCAGCCCTTTTCAGCCGGTCGCGCTGTTGAAGCTGCGGTGTATAGGCGTGGACCCTGCGCTTGGCAAGACATATCCCGCAATGTTGCAACCAAGTTGAAATGTCACGGTTTGTGCAAAGCAGAAATGTCACCCCC
>CAYZQS010000048.1:19110-20218 GCA_964480735.1 uncultured Rhodobacterales bacterium | reverse complement strand
CTACGCCTTAAAATCTGACCAACGGGATCTCCCACCTGTTGGTCAGATTTGTTTTGCGCACGCCGGAATTGCGGTGACAGAGTGCCGCATATTAATACATTCGTATATATTTAAGTATTTAACTATGATACAGACTGGTATCAGAAAAAGGGGAAACCAATGAAACATTCAATTGCAGGAACATTTCTGGCTGCCGCAGTGTCGTTTGGCTCTGCAGCGGTACCGGCTGAAAATATCTCATCCGATGGCAATTGGCGGATTGCCGGTGTGCGCATCGCCAATCCGTTTGACCCGGCCACATGGTGGGACGGCGGCGAGGGCATGGACCACAGCAAACCTGTGACCATTGCCATCAACTTTGCCGATCCCGATTTCTGGATGAAAATTCCCAACCCCAAAACCCATTCCATGATGCACGCGGCATTTACCAATCCCGAAACCTGGGGCCAGTTCACCAAACTGGCCACCTACGCCAAGATGACCGACCGGCAGGTACTGAAGAAATGGCTAAAGCTCGACACCTACGCCGTGCTGGTTGACCCGCAGACCTATGCCTACTGGATGCAGCCGGGCGCCTACGGGCACCTAATCAGGATAGAAAACTACGCCCAGTTGGTAAACACATCGGCCTACAGGCAACTGTGGGCGACCGCCAAGGAAAACTTTGAGCACGAGTATGGCGCCCATGTATCCGAATACTACGACCACCTGCTGGAAAAAGAGATTTAGACCGGCCGAAACCTGATTATCCCCCGGGGTTAATACCCCCACTTTAACGCCGTTGCCCAAGGATGCGCCCCTGCATCCGGCAACGGCGTTTTTTTTGTTTTGAGCGATATTTCTGGGCAGACGTTGCCGTAATCGAATCACTTTTCTGACGGTTTCAAATTTCTGGCCAAATTCATGAAGTTTTTGCCATCTTTACCGCCATATCGGACAAATCATCGGCCAACCGCTTGCCATCATTCAAAAAACTGTAACTTAATTTCAACAGGTATCTGCCGCAAATTGGGCAGATTTCATGCCCGTTCCTGCCCAACACAGCGCCAACCGTCAGGTGGCGGTTTGGTGATTGATAAGAAACAATGCCACAATTGGAACCCGTCGA
>CAYZQS010000048.1:8311-19010 GCA_964480735.1 uncultured Rhodobacterales bacterium | reverse complement strand
CTGGATCGCATCGTAACGATGCGGCATGGTGAGCGCCGTGAATACTTTTGACGAAGGGCTTCTAACTCTCAGAACCCCGATAACCAGAAGCTTGGTCCTGTTTGGGACTTTTGCAATTTGTGTGGACCTTGGTTTGCGATTTGGCCCGGTGGCGGCTGTTTGCGGATTAATTGGATTTTCACTTCTGGGTGTCAACAAAACGACGACCGGATGGCTGACAGGTTTTGCCCGCTCCAATCTTTTGATTGCAGACGATGGTTACCATTGCGCCGGTCCTGCGAACAAGAATGAGGCGGCTCATTTCAAAACAATTCTAAGAAAATTCATGGCCGCGCCAAAGCCCGGCTTAACCCATCATATTGCCAAATGCTCAGAAGGGCAGACCGACGGCATCGAATTTGACACAAGGAGTATTGAGCAATGACTGATCAATCAATCCAAAGCACATCCCAATTGGACGGAGACTCGGTTCTTTGGGAAAACGACGATGCCGAATGGCATTCTGAAGATTTTGCATCCGGTTCCGGCAGCGGCTCCGGTTCCGGTTCCGGTTCCGGTTCCGGTAGAAATTACGGTGGTCCTATCGGCTCTGACGGTGGCAGTGGATCAGGTTCCGGAAACGGTTCAGCCTCTGGCAATGGTTCCGGCAGCGGCTCGGGTTCAGGCTCTGGCGGTGGCGGTACGGGCACGGGCAGCGGTTCAGGCTCTGGCGGTGGCGGCACTGGTTCTGGCAGCGGTTCGGGCTCTGGTGGTGGCGGTACAGGCACGGGCAGCGGCAGTGGATCTGGTTCCGGCGGTGGCACTGGTTCCGGATCAGGAAGTGGCTCCGGTTCGGGCTCAGGTTCCGGCAGCGGTTCAGGTTCGGGCTCAGGTTCCGGCAGCGGTTCAGGTTCCGGCAGCGGTTCAGGCAAAGGCTCTGACGCGAACTGCGGGACAGCGGGTTCGCGGGCTGTCATAAACGGTGACGACGGCGACAATGTAATCCACGGCACAGACGGCGATGACGCCATCTATGGTTTTGACGGCAATGACACGATTTACGGACTTGACGGTAGTGACTATTTAAGCGGCGGTTCAGGCGATGATGTCATCCTTGGCGGTTCGGGCGACGATATCATACTTGGCGGATCAGGTGATGACGAGTTGGACGGCGGCAGTGGCGAGGATTGTATCGATGGCGGCTCCGGTGATGACGTTATCACCGGCGGATCCGGTGTGGATCATCTGCACGGCGGCAGCGACGCGGATACAATATTTGGCGACGAAGGCGACGTTGTTGACGGCGGCTCTGGCGGCGATGACAACGATACGCTGGTGGTCGGCGATGTTGATTATATCGAATACACCAGTGCCGACGAGGAAGACGGCATCGTCCACTTTAACAACGGTGAAACCCTTGTTTTTGAAGAGATCGAAAACATTGTTGTCTGCTTTACACCCGGCACTTTGATTGCCACCGCCAACGGCAAGGTAAAAATCGAAGACCTGAAAGTTGGTGACAAGGTGATCACGCGGGACAACGGGCTGCAACCCATCCGCTGGATCGGCAACGAACCGATGTCGGGCCGGCGCCTGCTGGACAACCCGCACCTGCGTCCGGTTCTGATCCGTCAGGGCTCGCTTGGCCGTGATTTGCCGGAGCGTGATATGATGGTGTCACCAAACCACCGCATGCTGGTTGCCAACGACCGCACCAGCCTGCTGTTTGAGGAACGCGAAGTTCTGGTGGCTGCCAAACATCTGGTGAACCACAAGGGGATCCAGCAAATCGACAGCGTGGGCACGGCCTATCTGCACATGTTGTTTGATGCGCATGAGGTGATATTGGCCGACGGCACCTGGACGGAAAGTTTCCAGCCGGGTGACTATTCGCTCAACGGCATGGGCAACGCACAACGCAGTGAAATCTTTGAGATTTTCCCTGAATTGCGCGAGGTCCACGGTAGAGATAATTACGTCGCTGCGCGTCGTTCGTTAAAACGACGCGAGGCGCGGCTGCTGCAATAGGGCAGCATATCCACTGCAGACAAAAAGGGCGGAAGAGATATCTCTTTCGCCCTTTTTACTGACCAACGGCCGGGGCAAAATTCTGAAACCTTGACAGGACACAAAGGTATTTCCTAGAATTTCTGTCGTATAGTAGGAGGAAATCCATGTTTAAGAAATTTATGGTGCCCTTAACTGTGGCAATTTCACTTTCAGTTCTGGGGTCATCAGACGCACAGGCCAAAACCTGCAAAGCCAATATTTTCAAGGCGCCGGTCGAAGGACGGTCCGTGGCAAAATTAAAAGCCAACGCCCAAACGAAATCGCGTCTTCGCTGGAAAACGCGGATGACCAATTTACACGGTGTTGGCTGGGCAAGCTGGGCGCTGGCGGAAAACAAGCGCCAGGCCTGCATTCGATCCGGCGGCAAATGGCGCTGCGTGGCCCACGCCCGCCCGTGCCATTTGTAACTTTTCGGTTTATCTCGTTGGAATTTTGTGGATAAAGCGGTAGGCAGACGGCCTTTCGCGGAGGTTCTGTCTTGCGCCGCGTTTAGGCAGCCAAACGCGAAATTGATTGCCGGCATTATCCGGGTTCCGGCAAATGCCGCGCCCCGAAGTGAAAGCGAGGGATAAATTGCAGCGTAGCTTTATCGACATTGGACTTTTTGACCGCAAGATCACAACGCGGCAACTGACCGGCAGGGCGATCGTAGAGTGTGGCCGCTATCTGATTGCAAAAATGCTGTTGGAGCAAGGGGTTGCTGATAAAGATCCACTGGGACCTGACAATCCGTTAATTTTCTCTGCCGGTCCCTTCGCCGGCACAAATTTCTCTAACGCCAACCGGTTAAGCGTCGGGTGCAAAAGTCCGCTGACCGGTGGCGTGAAAGAGGCGAACGCGGGTGGTACTTTTGCTTTTGCAATGGGGCAGCTGGAGATTGCCGGATTAACCCTGCATGGTCAAAGCGATGACTGGGTGGTCATTCATATTCCAAAAGAAGGCGAGATCACCTTTCACGATGCCACGCCCTATATGGGACTGGGCAATTTTGATTGCGCCGCGAAACTGCACGCGGTTTTTGGTGACAAAGTGTCCCTGGCGCTGTGCGGTCCGGTTGGCGAATACGAGGGCCTGCTGGCAGGAATTGCGTTTTCTGACACTGACAACCGGCCAACACGGTTTGCCGCCCGCGGCGGTGTCGGGGCGGTGATGGGCAATAAAAGAGTGAAAGCCATCGTCGTTGATAAATTCAAAATGCCCGCCGTGCTGGATCGCAAAAAGGTTATGGGCGCGGTCAAGATGTACAACAAGCTGTTGAACGAAAGCGCACCGGTTCAGGCGATGAAAAAACTGGGCACGGCGATGGTGTCGGACCTGACAAACACTCTGGGCGCGCTGCCCACCAACAATTTTTCCAGCGGACAGGCCACAGCCAAAAGCGATGGGCCGCATAAGATGGGTGGCGATTTTATCTATGATCTGAACACCAGCCGGGGCGGCGATCCCAGCCATGCCTGTATGCCCGGGTGCATGATCAAATGCTCCAACGTGTATCACAGCGCTGACGGCACCGAGATCGTGTCGCCACTGGAATATGAAACCATCGGCCTTTTGGGCACCAACTGCGGGTTGCGCGATCCTGATGAGGTGGCGTTGTTAAACGAAATCGCCAATGATCTGGGGGTTGATACCATCGAACTTGGCGGCATGATCGGCGTTCTGATGGAGGCCGGACAGGCGGCGTTTGGCGACGTGGATTTTATGGCGCAGGTGCTGAAAGACCTTCACGCCGGGAACGAGCGCGGACGTATTTTGGCGCAGGGCACAGCGCGGGCTGGAGCGCACTTTGACGTCACGCGGGTGCCGGTTATCAAAGATCAGGCCATATCAGCCTATGATCCGCGCATTATCGAGGTGACGGCGATATCCATGATGGTGACAGCGCAAGGCGCTGATCACACGGCAGGCAACGCGCCGTCTTTTGTCAGCCACGATAAAACGGTCAAGGAAGTCGCACACGAAAGTTACCGCATGCAGATCAACAGCGCGCTGGCGGATTGTTTTGGGCTGTGCCTGTTTGGCCGCTCTGTGACCGATGTTAACAGAAAGCTGATTAGCGACGCCATGAATGACGCATTTGGTTGTGACGTCAGCGCGGATTGGTTGATAGACATAGCCCGTGAAGCGCTGCGGCTTGAGGATCAATTCAACGCGGCGGCGGGATTCACCGAAACAGAGGACGAACTGCCAGATTTCTTCGCAAGCGAACCGCTGCCACCCACCGACAAGAGGGCAAGACTATCAGCCAAAGAAGTGCGTGGTTATATCAGGGAATTCAGTGAGGATGCGGGATTTGTGGTCACTTAGGAAAAGGATTCCGCCTGATGCACATCTTTCAATCACTGTCCCTTAGCGGGGACGGCTCTTGTCTTTCGATCAACTGGGAAGATCGCCCCACCCAACGGTTTCATGCCATCTGGTTGCGCGATAACGCACTGGACAAGACCACCCGTGACCCCGGCAACGGTCAACGCCTGGTGACCTTGGGTGACATCCCCGTTGAAACGCGGTTGGCGGATGCAAAAGCCGACGGCGAAGACCTGGTTTTGGTGTTTCAGCCGGAAGACAAATCAATCCGGTTCCCGCTTAAATGGTTGGCGGAACACGCATATGATACTGATAAAACAGATGAAATCGGCTGGCTTGGCGATCAGATTGAAATTTGGCAGGCAGACTTGCCGGTTCCCGGTGGCGACTTTTTGGACATGCAAAATGATCCGGGGGCGCTGCGCAAATGGCTGGCTGCGGTGCGGCGATACGGGTTTGCCAAAATCAACGGAGGACCGGTTGACAGTGGCGCGTTGCTGGACGTGGTAAAGATGTTCGGCTTTTTGCGTGAAACCAATTACGGTAAGTTTTTTGAGGTTCGCGCAGAGGTCAACCCAACCAACCTTGCCTATACCGGATTGGGTTTGCAGGGACATACTGACAATCCTTACCGCGACCCTGTTCCGACCTTGCAAATTCTCTATTGTCTTGAAAACTCGGCTTTGGGTGGAGAGTCCATGGTGGTTGACGGATTTGCGGTGGCAAAACGACTTCAGTCCGAGCAACCGGAGGGTTTTGCGTTGCTTTCAAATAATTGTGCCCGGTTTGAATATGCCGGAGACAGCGGGGTGTGTTTGCGGGCCAAACACCCGATGATCGAAGTTTCCCCGGATGGTCAATTGATCGGCATCCGGTTTAACAATCGTTCCGCGGCGCCAATCACCGACGTGCCGTTTGATCAGATGTTGGCCTATTATAAGGCGTATCGGCGTTTTGGCGAATTGGTGGATGATCCCGGCATGGCCGTGAGTTTCAAACTTGAGGAAGGGGAGTGCTTTATCGTGGACAATACGCGCGTTTTACATGCAAGGGCCGGATATTCCGGCGCGGGCAGCCGCTGGTTGCAGGGGTGTTACGCTGAAAAAGACGGGTTGCTGTCAACGCTGGCCGTCCTTGAGGCAGCATCATGAGCGTTCCTGATTTTTCCATGTTGAGCCGTGACAATATCGTTGAATTTTTGGGCGACATATTTAAGCGGCGCGGGGCCGAAAGCTATCTTGGCGAAGATGTGACGATGGCTGAACATATGCTGCAGGGGGCCGAACTGGCAGAGGCCGCGGGTGCCAGGGACACCATGATTGCAGGGGCATTGCTGCATGACATTGGGCATTTTACCAATGAGTTCCCGGAGGACGCGCAATATCAAGGCATTGATACCAAACACGAAACGGCCGGTGCGGCGGTTCTTGACGCCTTTTTTCCGTCGTCCGTTACTGATTGTGTGCGCTATCATGTGGACGCGAAACGGTATCTGTGTGCCACCGATGACGGATACTTTGCGCAGTTGTCGGAAGCTTCTGTTCACACGCTGGGCCTGCAGGGCGGACCGATGAATGCGGTGGAAGTCGCGGATTTTGCCCGAAACCCGAATTTAAAATCGATCCTGCAGGTGCGTATCTGGGATGATCAGGGAAAAGTTCAGGGCAAGGTAACGCCGGGGTTTGATCATTATGCGCCGGTATTGCAGCGGGTCGTGAACGCGCATCTGGGGGCGGCGGGGACGTAAAATGTGTCCCTTCGGGACATTACTTTAAGCCGCGCCTTTTAGGGGCGCGGCGGTTGCCTGCGGCGCGAGTATTTTTGCAATGATGAAATGATTTAGCCGCGCATGCGTTTGTTGTCAGGATCAAAAAGCGGTTGGGTGATCAGGCGGGCAGGGCGCATGTCTCCCAGAATTTCAATTTCAACTTTCTGGCCCTCGTTGGCGTAATTTGCCGGCACAAAACCCAAAGCGATGGATTTTTCGGCGAAGTGGGAATAGCCGCCGGAGGTGCAAAATCCCTGAACTTTGCCATCCAGCCAAATCGGTTCGTAGGCCACCACATCAGCATCTGCGGCATCCACCTCAAAGGCCGCCAACAGGCGGGTGGGGCCCTTGGCTTTGTCGGCCAGTGCGGCGGCTTTGCCGATGAAATCGTCGGGTTTATTGTAGGACATGAAGCGGTTCATCCCGGTTTCAAGCGGTGTGTAATCGGGCGAGAATTCGCGCATCCAGCTGCCAAAGAATTTGTCCAGACGCAGGCTCATCATGGCGCGCATGCCAAAGGGGCGGAGGTTTAGGGCGTGACCGGCATCAACAAGAGTTTGGTAAAGCGCGCGTTGATTGTTCACGTCCGAATATATTTCATAGCCAAGATCGCCGGTATAACTGACCCGTTGCACCAGCGTGTCACACAGGCCAATGGACAGGTGTTTGACGTCCATAAAGGCGAATGCGTCGTTTGAAACATCGCTGCGGGTGCATAAAGACAACAGTTCGCGGGCATTTGGTCCGGCAATTTGAAAGCCGATACGGCTGGTGGAGATATTTTTGATTTTTACTCCCCGGTCCGGGAGGTTCAGGTTGAACCAGCGCATATGGTAGTTTTGCGCACCAAAACTGGCGGTCAGCTGAAAGGTTTGATCATCCAGACAGGAAACCGTGAAATCACCGATCAGGCGGCCTTTTGGCGACAACATCGGCGTCAGCGACATACGCCCCACCGTTGGTATGCGCCCGGCCATGATGATATTCAGCCACGCGCGGGCGTTTTCGCCGATAATCAGATATTTGCCAAAATTATGAACTTCATTGATGCCAACGTTTTCACGCACGGCCATAACTTCTTGTTTTGTGGCCGCAAAGGCGTTTGAACGGCGAAAGCTGGGAGTTTCATAAATCGGATCGTCGTTTATGGCGAAATAATTGACCACCTCCATGCCGTATTGCGCGCCAAACACCGCGCGGCGGTCTTTCCAAATATCGTAAACGGGTGTTGTCTGGAACGGGCGGCAGGCGGGCAGTTCTTCGTTGGGGTAGGTGACGGAAAACCGTCTTTGATAATTTTCCACCACTTTTTGGCGGGTGTAACCCGGGGTAATCCAGTCGCCAAATCGCGCCACGTCCATTGCAAAAACATCGCGCTGCGCCTCGCCCTCGACCATCCACTGGGCCAGCGACAAACCGACGCCGCCGCCTTGCGAAAACCCGGCCATCACCGCACAGGCCGACCAATAGTTGCGCAGACCCGGAACCGGGCCGACCAGCGGGTTGCCGTCTGGCGCAAAGGTGAACGGGCCGTGGATCACCGATTTAACACCGGCAGTTTCAAGGATCGGATAGCGTTTGTGGGCAAATTCGATTGAGGCTTCGATTTTATCCAGATCGTCAGGCAGCAACTCATGGCCAAAATCATTGGGCGTGCCGTCCACCGCCCAGGGCTTGCAGGTTTGTTCATAAAAGCCGATGCACAGCCCGCGGCCTTCCTGACGCAGGTAGCTTTCACCGCCCGGGTCCATCACATGGGGATGTTCGTGATCGGAATTGTAAATCTGCGGAATGGCCTCGGTAACGATATACTGGTGCTCCATCGGGTGCAGTGGCAGGTAGATACCGGCCATCGCGCCCAGTTCGCGTGCCCACAGACCCGCCGCATTCACCACATGTTCCGCGTGAATCGTACCGTTTTTGGTAACCACGTCCCACGTACCGTCGCTGCGCTGATTGGTTTCAATGACCGGATTTCGCAGAACGATTTCAGCGCCGCCCAAACGCGCGGCCTTGGCGTAGGCGTGGGTGGTGCCAGAGGGATCAAGGTGGCCATCCAGCGGGTCATACAGGCCGCCGACGATGCCGTCTGTATTGGTGATCGGCGACAGTTTTTTGATGTCCGCGGGCGATACGATTTCTGTTTCAAGCCCCATAAACCGGTGTTTTGCGCGCTCGGCTTTGAACATGTCCAGACGCTGCTGTGTGTCCGCCAGTGTTATCCCGCCGACATGGTGCAGGCCGCAGGACATTCCGGTGATTTCTTCAAGCTCTTTGTAAAGCCGGATGGTATAGCCCTGAAGTGCGGCCATATTGGTGTCGCCGTTTAAGGTGTGAAAGCCGCCTGCCGCGTGCCAAGTGGAACCTGACGTCAGTTCTGAGCGTTCCACCAGCATCACGTCGGACCAGCCCAGTTTGGTCAGGTGGTACAGAACAGAAACGCCCACGACGCCGCCGCCGATGACAACTACTTGGGCACTGGTTTTCATAAGTTTGCTCCGGTTGACGGTTTAAGAATCATCAAACGGTCACGGTTTGTCTGCAAGTCATAAAACGACAATTGATGTCGGCGCTGGCGTTCCTATTTCTCAGGTATCAAGCCACGCGGTGCAAATCTGAGCATCAGCAGCAGGATCAGCCCCATCGTCAACAAACGCATATGGGCCGCGCTGTCCAGCAGATGCTGCCGCAATCCGCTGTTCTCGTCCATGCCTGCGGTAATCAGATCCATCAGCCACAGGCCTATGGGCTCTACCTCGATCCACAGGAACCAGATGACAAAACCACCAAGCACGGAACCCCAGTTGTTGCCGGAACCCCCGACGATCACCATGACCCAGATCAGGAAGGTAAATCGCAACGGCTGGTACGTGCCGGGGTTAAGCAATCCGTCAAGGGAAACCATCATGGCACCGGCAATGCCACAAACCGCAGAGCCAAGAATGAACACCTGCAAATGCCGGGCGGTGACGTCTTTGCCCATCGCCTCTGCCGCTTCCTCGTTGTCGCGGATGGCACGCATCATCCGGCCCCACGGGGAATTCAGGGCGCGTTCTGACAGCCAGAGGATGATCAGCAGGACGATCGCAAAAATGATGGCGTAGAGGATTTTGACGTAGATGGTGGAGGCGTCGATAACGCCAATTCCGATGAATTCGGCAGCAGACTGAAATGTCTCGCTGTTTTGCAGATCAACCTCGTAAGGCACAGGGCGCGGGATGCCGTTGACGTTTTTAACGCCGCGGGTCAGCCATTCTTCGTTTTTGATAACAGCGATGATGATCTCAGCGATGCCAAGCGTGGCAATGGCAAGGTAGTCTGAGCGCAGGCCAAGGGATATTTTTCCGATCACCCAGGCAGCTCCGGCGGCCATCAGACCGCCAACGACCCACGATATCATGATGGGCAGACCAAGCCCACCCAGATATCCGGTTCCGGCGGGATTGATCTTCTCAATCGCCGCAACAGCTGGATCAAACACAAACCGAAAGACGAAAAAACCGATCACCAGCAGGGCGATCATAGACACAGTGCGGTTGCGGCCCGAGGGCATTTTCTGCCACAGTTTAACCGCACCGATGATTGTCGCGCCTGCGATGGCCAGCGAAATGATGATGCCAAGGCCACCGGCCGACCACGCTGCTCCATCGCGCGGCATAGACGTGACGACCGCGGCCACTCCGCCAAGCGCCACAAAGCCCATTGTGCCAACAGAGAACAGCCCAGCGTATCCCCATTGTACGTTCACACCCAGCGCCATAATGGATGAAATCAGGCTCATGTTCAAAAGCAAAAGCGCAACAGACCAGCTTTGCACGAATCCAACGCCGACCATCAGCAGAAAAACAACAGCGAACATAGACAGGTTTCGGGTGTTCATATGGATTGCCCCTTAAAAATACCGGTTGGTCGGAACAGCAATACGATGATCAGGATGCCAAAAGAGACGGCGAATTTATAGTCCGTGGACAACAGCTGCACCAGCGTTGTTGGCTCGAACCGGTCCGGCATGGCGTAGATCAGGAATTTCTTGAAAGCATAAGTTACTGATATTTCCGAAAACGCGATGACAAACCCACCGGCAATCGCCCCAAGAGGGCTGCCCAGACCACCGACGATGGCAGCCGCGAACATTGGCAGCAGCAACTGGAAGTAGGTGAACGGTTTGAAACTTTTATCCAGACCGTAAAGGGTGCCTGCGATGGTTGTCAGGATGGCGACCAATATCCATGTGATCAGCACCACGCGCTCTGGATTGATGCCGCTTAACAACGCCAGATCCTCGTTGTCAGAAAACGCCCGCATGGATTTTCCGGCGCGGGTTCTGTTTAGGAACCAAAACAAAACGGCCACGACAACGACAGCGGTGACAACGGTAATACCTTGCGAGACTTTGATGCTAAGACCTTCGGACAATCCGGTTATCTCTTTGAATTGACGGGCCTTGATTATGAAACGTGACCCGTCAGCGAATTCCTGATTGCCCGGGCCGATGATAAAGCGCACCAGACCGTTCATGATGAACATCACGCCAAGGGAGGCCATAACAAAAATGATCGGCGCGGCTTTTTGTTT
>CAYZQS010000048.1:0-8211 GCA_964480735.1 uncultured Rhodobacterales bacterium | reverse complement strand
TGAACATCACGCCAAGGGAGGCCATAACAAAAATGATCGGCGCGGCTTTTTGTTTTCGGTAGAATTTGTAAACCAGCCGGTCAGTGCCCAAAAACAACATAGCGGTTGCAATGATGCCAAAGGGCAGGGCCAGCAGGGCGGTGGGCAGGGGCGCAATCGAAATGCCCCAGGACTGGAACAGCCATGTGACCAGAATGACAACCATCGCGCCAAAGGCCATGCTGTCGCCGTGGGCGAAATTGGAAAAGCGCAGGATGCCGTAGATCAGAGTGATACCCAAGGCGCCAAGGGCCAGTTGGCTGCCATAGGCAATCGCGGGCATGAACACGAAATTGGCGATGACGACAATGGAGTTCAGAAGGTCAATCATCCGTTAAATTCCTTGCACTTCCCCCGCAGGGCGTGGGATTTGAATTTGCCTATGGCGGAAAGCGTGGTCCACGTTAACAGTGCGTCGCCGTTTTCCGCAGGGGCGCTTTCGGTGATGTCTTTGGTAAATACCGTCAATGACGGGTTGTTGATGGACCGCGCGTCGGCATGAATTGTCACCAGATGGCCGCCGTCCCGGTTGCCAAACCGGGTCGCGGGATAATCAGCGTTGTTTTCAATCCACACCAAATCATCACCGTTTTCTGCCAGAACCACTGTGCGGCCACCTTTGAATTGACACTTCAAAAAAGGATCGTCGCGGCCTTCTGCAAGGGTGATGGCGGGTGACAACATAAGCAAAAACAGTGCTTTAAGCACTTTACCCTCCCAAGAAACTTTGCCGGACTTCGGGATCAGCCAAAAGCGCAGCACCTGTGTCAGTGAAGCGGTTGCGCCCTTGCACCAGTACATAGCCTTTGTCAGCGATATAAAGCGCCTGA
Organism: uncultured Rhodobacterales bacterium; assembly: GCA_964480735.1. Lineage (GTDB taxonomy): Bacteria > Pseudomonadota > Alphaproteobacteria > Rhodobacterales > Rhodobacteraceae > UBA5972. The sequence continues at coordinate 7,342 of CAYZQS010000048.1, read as the reverse complement.
CGGGCGTTTTGTTCGACCATCAGGATGGAAATGCCGGAACGGGCCACTTCGATGATGCGGTCAAACAGTTCGTCCATCACGATGGGCGACACGCCTGCGGTCGGCTCGTCCAGCATCAGAACTTTTGGTTGGGTCATCAGGGCGCGGCCCACGGCAACCTGCTGGCGCTGGCCGCCGGACAGCTCTCCCGCCGCCTGTTTGCGCTTGTCTTTTAAGATCGGGAACAGTTCAAACACCTGATCCATCGTGCCGGTGATATCGTCTTCGCGCAGGAACGCGCCCATTTCCAGATTTTCCTCGACCGTCATAGAGGTGAAGACGTTGCTGGTTTGGGGCACAAACGCCATGCCTTTGGCAACGCGGTCCTGGGGAGACAGATGGGTGATATCCTCGCCATCAATGACAACCTTGCCCTCGTGCATGTTCAGCATGCCAAAGATCGCCCGCATGGCGGTGGATTTGCCCGCGCCGTTGGGGCCAACGATGACGGCGATTTCGCCCTTTTCCACAGCCACGGTGCAGTCGTGCAGGATCGCGGCAGCCTTGCCATAGCCGCCTGTCATGTTTTCGCCGGACAGAAAGCTCATGCGCCGGCCTCCACCGAAACGGCTTTGCCCTCTTTGTTCTTTAGTCCCGTGCCAAGATAGGCCTCGATCACCTGCTCGTTTGATTTCACTTCATCGGCGGTACCTTCAAACAACACGGCGCCCTCGGCCATCACCACCACGGGATCACACAGGCGGGAAATGAAATCCATGTCGTGTTCGATCATGCAAAACGTATAGCCGCGTTCCTTGTTCAGGCGCAGGATGGCGTCGCCAACGGTGCGCAGCAACGTGCGGTTAACACCTGCGCCAACCTCATCCAGAAACACAACTTTGGCGTCCACCATCATGGTGCGGCCCAGCTCCAGCAGCTTTTTCTGACCACCTGACAGATTACCCGCCAATTCATCCGCCAGATGGGAAATCGTAAGAAACTCAATAACTTCATCGGCTTTTGCAAGCAACGCCGCTTCTTCATCTTTGATGCGTTGGCGGGAAAACCAGGCGTCCCAGATTTTTTCGCCTGACTGAGCGGCGGGCACCATCATCAGGTTTTCGCGCACTGTCATGGTGGAAAATTCGTGGGCGATCTGAAAGGTCCGCAGCATGCCTTTGTGAAACAATTCATGCGGCGGCAAGCCGGTGATGTCTTCGCCGTCCATCGTGACCTTACCGCCTGAGGCTTTGTGCACCCCGGCGATCACGTTGAATAAAGTGGTTTTTCCGGCGCCGTTCGGGCCGATCAATCCGGTGATACTGCCGGTTTGAATGGTCAGGCTGGCGTTGTTGACTGCGCAGAACCCACCAAAAAATTTGCTGATATTCTCGACAACGATCATTGCCGCGTCGCTCCCCCGTTAAAAAACAGCCCGGGTTTGATCCCGGGCTGCTTGGTATTCTTGAGGTCTAAATCAACGATACTGAACTGTTGTCAGTGCACCGTCTTTGATCTCGATTTCACGGTAGTTACCGGCACTTTCGCCCGGTCCGATCAATTCAACGGCAGAGCCGCCAACGTAGTCGACTTCGCCGCCATCTGCGAGGATCTTCATGGCTTTGCCCAGTTCACCCGGGAAGATTTGGGTGCCCGGAGCGTTGGCAACAGACATGACGTGGTCTTTGAAATCTGCAGATGCCGAAGAACCGGCAGATTGCATCGCCAGCATGATCAGGGCCGCAGCGTCATAGCTTTCAGGTGCAAAAGGTGATGTGCCTTCAAACCCGTTGGCAGCGCCAATATCAGCCATCATTGTTGCGCCGGGGCTGTCTGTGCCTGGAACCTGACCAAAAGAACCGTTCAGATCAGGGCCAATCGCTGCGGGCAGACTGTCGCCAACCATACCGTCGGGCAGAACGAATGTGTCAAATGCACCAGAGTCAAGCGAACCCTGAATGATACCTTTGCCACCCTGGTCAAGATAACCGGCAACAACCAGAACTTCGCCACCGGCGGAGGCCAGCGCGCCGACCTCAGCAGAGTAATCCGCTTTGCCGTCTTCGTGTGAAGTGTTGATGGTTACTGTACCGCCAGCCGCTTCAAAAGCAGCTTGGAACGCGTCGGCCAGACCTTTACCATAGTCGTTATTGGTATAGGTCAGCGCCACGGTTTTGATGCCCCGGTCCATGATGTTATCGGTCATAACCTGACCCTGCCGCGCATCAGAGGGTGCTGTGCGGAAGAACAGGCCGTCGTCTTCAGCCGTGGAAAGCGCAGGCGAGGTGGCGGAAGGTGAAATCATCACGATGCCGTTGGTCCGCGCTACGTTTTGCAGGATCGCGCCGGTCACACCGGAACAGTCCGCGCCCATGATGGCAGACACGCCGTCAGATGTGATCAGACGTTCCGCAGCAGCCTGTGCGGCGGCACTGTCGATACACGTGGAGTCACCACGAATACCGGTCACTTTAGAGCCGCCCAAAAATGCGCCAGAGGCAGTAACTTCCGCCATTGCCTGTTCAGCAGCCGAACCCATAGCGGGAGCCAGAGATTCAATCGGCCCGGTAAAGCCGATAATGACGCCGATTTTGACTTCTTTCACGTGCGAACCTGCAAGAGCGCCGGTGGCAAGCAAAGCCGAGGCCGCAGTGGCCAAAAGTAGTTTTTTCATTGTATTCTCCCAAATTGATATTCTGTGGCATTACAGTAGATCAGCGTTATTTAAATGAAAAGCCTGTATTTTCATATGACTGTACCGCGTGGCTCATTTTGGCAGCGTTTCACATTCGATTGACAGGGGTGGCGATTGCAACGGTGCGGTGGCATTTTGGTTTCAAAGAAAAAGGATGTATTATGCGCTTTTGGTTGACTGTGTTGCCGCTTCTGTTCGCCGCTGGAATTGCCTTTGCCGGTTCAATGCAAACTTCTGCCGGAAAACTGGAGGTTACAGAAATGGCCGCGGGGTTGAAAGAACCCTGGGCGTTGGCGTTTCTGCCGGATGGCGGATTTTTGGTGACGCTGCGTGGTGGAGCCATGCGGTATTTTCCAAAATCTGACGGGCCGCAGGCTGATTTTGTAAAAGTCAGGGGTTTGCCAAAGGTCCGTGCACGCAATCAGGGCGGACTGCTGGATGTGGTCGTGGCGCGTGATTTTACCAATACACGGGAAATATTTTTAAGTTATGCCAGTATGGGCCGGGGAGGCAGCGCGACGGCTTTGGCGGTGGCGCGGCTGTCTGAAAACGGCGCACGGCTGGAAAACCTGCGGGTGATTTTTGAGATGAGTGCCTTTAGCGGTGCGGGCAGACATTATGGGTCCCGAATTGTCGAGGCCCTTGACGGTACGTTGTTTTTAACTGTGGGTGACAGGGGCGCGGCAGAGCTGGCGCAGGATACAAATGTGCACAACGGCAAGGTTATCCGGGTCAACCGCGACGGCACGGTCCCGCGTGATAATCCGTTTGTGAACGGCGGCGGGCGGTCGGAAATCTGGTCCGTTGGCCATCGTAATCCGCAAGGCGCGGCGCTTGATCTGCGCGGCAATTACTGGCTGGTGGAACATGGTGCGAAGGGCGGGGACGAAATCAACCGTCCGCTAAAAGGGCGAAACTACGGTTGGCCGGTCATTTCATACGGGCGGCATTATAGCGGGGCGAAGATCGGCGAAGGCACCAAAAAGGCCGGAATGGAACAACCGGAATTTTTTTGGGATCCGTCCATCGCGCCTTCGGGAATGATGATATATTCCGGTAAAATGTGGCCAAAATGGAAGGGCAATTTTTTTGTCGGGTCGCTGAAGTTTGATTATATTTCTAGGCTGTCCGGCGCAGGCGGCGGACTTCGGCAAGTGGAAAAACTGGCGTCCGGTGATACCGGCCGTGTGCGCGACGTGCGCGAAGCTGCCGACGGGTCGATCTGGTTTATATCAGTGGACGAGGGCGCGGTGTTCAGGATCAGCGCCAACTAACCGGACATGTCAAATGCACGTTGTCATTGCCTTTTGTAAGTGGCAGATTTTCAGGGTCAGGCAAATGGTCTGATCTTAAACACTTTAACAGAGCAAACACCGATTTGAGGTCACCAGAAACATTCGGCCCTGTGCGCCTTCGGCCGGCGGGTGACATGGGCCTGCTGGTGGAATTTGGCGAGATCTATCATCCCTCGATCAACAATGCGGTTCTGGCTTTTGATCAGGCTTTTGCGGCTGGTAGGCCGACAGGGGTGATTGAATGCGTACCGACCTTTCGGTCCGTTCTCATCCGCTTTGATCCGATTGAACTGGAATATGATGCGCTGGAAGGTCATGTTGCCAACCTGCTGGATAAAAATGACTGGTATGGCTCTGACGCACCAAGCGGACGAAAGCACTGGATATTGCCGACGGTTTACGGGGGTGCGCGGGGCAAGGATCTGGGGGAGGTCGCTGATCTTATGAACATGCGCGAAGATCAGGTTGTTGACAGCCACGCAGAGGCCAGCTTGACCGTCGCGATGCTGGGATTTTCGCCCGGATTGGCATATTTGGGACAACTGCCGGACGTTTGGCAATTTTCCAGACGCACCAAAGTAACACCCAGCGTGCCTGCCGGTGCGGTACTGGTTGCGGTTCGGCAGGTCGTTTTGCCGTGCACGCCCATTCCAACCGGATGGCGGCAGATCGGGCAGACACCGTTTCGCAGTTTTGATGTGAGCGCGAAAAAACCGTTTTTACTGTCCCCCGGCGACCAGGTGCAATTTGAGCCGGTTTCAGAGACAGCATTTCAGGCATTTGAAATGTCGGATTTTCTGCGGACCAGCCCGCCATGACCGGGCTGGAAATATTGAAAATTACGCCAAGTGCCACCGTTCAGGACCGCGGGCGGGTTGGGTTTTTGCGGTTCGGCGTAACCGGTGGCGGCGCGATGGACGCTTACGGGCTGGCGGAAGGGCAGGTATTACTGGGCAACGGTCCGGATGATGCGGCGATTGAATTTGCCGAATTTGGTGGCGAATTCAGGGCGATTGCGCCGGTGCAGGTGGCGCTTTCAGGTGCCGAAATGACGGCGCAATTGAACGGGCATCCCGTCGCTTGGCGACGGACGGTTGCCTTGTCTGCCGGAGACGTGTTGAACATCGGTGCGGCCAAAACCGGGGTTTACGGCTATTTGCACGTTGGCGGTGGGTTTCAAACTGACGTGGTTTTGGGGTCACGCTCCACACATTTGCGGGCCGGCTTTGGCCATGTTTTGGCTGTGGGGCAGAAAATTACGGCAGGATCGGACAGGATTGTTCAGGAACGCGCGCTGCCTGCGCCAAACACATTTGAAAGCCGGGAAATTCGTGCGATGTGGGGGCCGCAGTCCCATTATTTTTCCGAAGAAACCCGCGCCGCATTTTCCGCAGCCACGCTGGAAGTTCTGCCTGCGCGGGATCGCATGGGCATTTGCCTGTCGTCCTCTGCCGGAAAGATAAAAAGTGCGACCGGGCTGAGTATTGCGTCTGATGCGATCAATTTGGGCGATATACAGGTGACCGGCGATGGCACGCCCACCGCATTGTTGGCGGACCGGGGATCATCCGGCGGCTATCCACGCATCGCAACGCTGATCACTGCTGATCTGGGCCCCTTCGCGCAGTTGCGCACCGGCAGTAAGATTGGACTGCGGATGGTTAAACGCTCGGATGCCGTGCAGGCGCTGGATAAATTTCGACGGAAAATCAACGGGCTGCCAAAATTATTGATGCCGTTGGTTCGCGATCCGTGGCGCATGGACGACTTGCTGAGCTATAATCTTGTGGACGGCGTTTTGCGGGGAGACGAAGATGACGCAAATTGATTTGAATTCTGATCTGGGCGAAAGCTACGGGCCCTGGCGGATGGGACAGGACAGCGACATGCTGGATATTGTGACCTCTGCCAACGTGGCCTGCGGACTGCATGCCGGTGATCCCGCTGAAATGGCGCGGACTGTGGCCATGTGCTTGGAGAAGAACGTCGGCATTGGGGCGCATCCGGGGTTTGACGATCTGCATGGTTTTGGTCGACGGGAAATAATCGGAACCTCTGACGCAAAGCTGCGGGCATTGGTGATCTATCAGATCGGTGCGTTACAGGCCATTGCGCGCGCGCAAGGCGCCGCGCTGCGCCACGTAAAAATGCACGGGGCCCTGTCCAACATGGCCGCGCGTGACGCGCGAATGTCAGGGATATTTGTGCGCGCCGTGCTGGACTGCGCACCGGAATTGACTGTGATGGCGGTGGCGGCCACGGAAATTCAAAGCGCGGCAGAGGCGGCGGGGGCCAGGCTGGTGTGTGAAGTTTTTGCCGACCGCACGTATACGGACAACGGCACGCTGACGCCACGTTCGGTGGCGGGGGCAGTTATTCACGATCCGGTGGTGGCGGCAGAAAATGTGCTGCGGATGATTGACGATCAGGCGGTGACTTCGACCAGCGGCGTAAAAGTGCCGGTGCGGCCGGAAACGGTGTGCGTGCACGGGGATAATCCGGCGGCGGTGAAGCTGGCCGCAGGCGTCAGGGCGCGACTTGAAAAGGCCGGGGTGACGGTGGCGGCGTTTTAGGCGGTGTTGCGACCGCCGGGCAAAGACTTTTGGAAAGGGGTGTATCCCCTCAGCATACGTTTAAGGAGCACTGGAAAATGTTAGGCTTTCTGACGTATGCTGACGGTATGTCTGATGCACCAGTTGTTTTAACTCTTCGAATTGATACAAAAAACCCTGTAGAAATAGGTGATTTTGTTGGCGCATTCACGTCCCTTGCAGAGGAATACCGGCGGGAATTGCGGACCAATCACCCGGATGTTAGTGACGATGCCCGCATATACGTGAAAGAGTTGAGAAAAGGCTCCTACGAGGCTGATCTCATACCCTATATGGCGCTTGCCGCACCGTTCATTGCCCAGATGGATCAGGTTTTGATCGTTGAACAGTTTGTCCGAACCTGGGGCGGCAGGATTACGGCGCTTGCGACCGGAAAACTTGAAGATTGGGCACCTGGAAAAAGTGAGTTGGCGACCTTTGCTAATGCCACCGCTGCTATTGCGAGAGACCCCGATGCAGCGTCTCGGCTAGAGGCCGCGACCTTCGAAGATGGTAAAAGAAAAGTCCGCGCGGCTTTCAAGTTTGATACCGCAGAGGCAAAGGGCGCGCAAAAGACCATTGACGCTGTATATCGCGAATTGGAATCGCCAAGCGATGCCGATCACAAGCGGGTGCTGATGGTCTTCACACGGACCGATGTCGGCGATGCGACAATAGGCAAGCGATCTGGCGAGCGGGTAAAAATCGAAGACGTTTCAGATAATCCGCTGGGAGCGTTAGAAATTCCGTGTCATTTCTGTAAACTGAAGAAAAGGAATGAC
>CAYZQS010000047.1:0-21292 GCA_964480735.1 uncultured Rhodobacterales bacterium | reverse complement strand
GCTTTGCGCTGAATTTGATTTTGGCACCCAAAGGCCGCGCTCAATCGCTTCGTCCAGACGCGCCGCGATTTCTTTCAATGCGGGTGCATTGTTGTCCCCGATGAATTGCCGTGTGTTTTCATCTTCCAAAAACGCCGCGTGCACCAGATCAAAATGGTGGTTTTTGACCGCCCCTGTAGTGGCGGCAAAAGCAAACAGATAATCCACGGTCGCGGCGATTTCAAATGCACCTTTGTAGCCGTGACGTTTGACGCCGTTGATCCATTTGGGATTGACCACGCGGCTGTGAATGACCCGGCCAATCTCATCGTCCAGCGTGCGGATGACCGGGCGCTGCGGGCGGGAATGGTCGTTGTGATAGATCGGGCGGTCGCGGCCCTGCAGGGTGGAAACCGCCGCCGCCGCGCCGCCCTCAAACTGGTAATAGTCGTCGCTGTCCAAAACGTCATGCTCGCGGTTGTCCTGATTTTGCACCACCGCCTCGACCTGTGAAAGCCGGGTTTCCAGTTGTTTTCTCGCCCGCTTGCCTTCGGCCCCGTAGCCGTAAGCATAACCGCCCCAGTCCAGATAGGCATTGGCCAGATCGGATTTATCGGCCCATAGACGCTCGTCGATCATCGCCTGCAGACCGGCACCATAAGCGCCGGGTTTGGAGCCAAAGACGCGAAAGGCGGCCTCATCGGTGCCCTCTTCGGCAAGCCGCGCCGCAGCCGGGTTCATGTCGGGTGGTTCATCAAGCGCCATCACTGCGCGGGCGGCGCTGTCGATCAGGTCAATCTGCTGGGGAAAGGCGTCGCGGAAAAACCCGGAGACCCGAAAGGTGACGTCAACGCGCGGGCGGTCCAAAACCGTCAGCGGCAGAATTTCAAATCCGGTAACACGGCGGTTGGCGCTGTCCCATTGTGGCTTGACCCCCATTAGGGCGAGCGCCTGCGCGATGTCGTCACCACCGGTGCGCATATTGGCGGTGCCCCATGCGGTCAGCAATATGGCGCGCGGCCAGTCACCCTGATCCTGCAGGTGTTTTTCAATCAGCAGGTTGGCGGATTTCCAGCCCAGTTTCCACGCGGTCGGGGTTGGGATTGCGCGGCTGTCAACCGAGAAGAAATTCCGTCCCGTGGGCAGAACGTCCAGCCGCCCGCGTGTGGGTGCGCCGGATGGTGCCGGAGCCACATGCTCTCCGGCAAGGGCGGTCAAAAGCCCGGAACTTTCCTTTGGGCCGCAGGCCCGGACCACCGGCAATACGTCTGTATCAACGGTGCCCAGTACCGCTTTTGTCTGCGGCCAGTCCACAGGGACCTGCCCTTCAAGCAGCGCCAGACACAACAGCTCCAGCCGCTCGACCGTGTCACCAAAGCTGCGCCATATATCTTCGCTGACGCTCATCAGTGGTTCCGGTTTAACCCCGTTCCAAGCCTGAGCCATATCACAATCCAGCGGATCAAAGCCAAGGTGCAGGTCTGCTGCCAGTGCCCGCAGCAGCGACGCGTCTTTACCCTCGCCGTCGCCGCGGGGCAGACGCACCAAAGCCTGCACCAGATCACGTTCCAGATCACCCTTTGGCGACTGGCCGAAAATATGCAACCCGTCGCGGATTTGCGCTTCTTTCAAATCGCACAGATAGGCGTCCAGCCGGTTCAGATCAGCCGCCTCATCAGCGCCGTGCATGCCCGCGTCTTTGCCAATCCCGGTGGCTGAGGTTAGCGATAATATTTCCCGGCGCAACAGGTCAAGGCGGCGCGGATCAACGCCTGCGGCCTCGTAATATTCATCCACCAGCGCCTCCAGATCGCGCAGGGGCCCGTAGGTTTCAGCGCGGGTCAACGGTGGCGTCAGATGGTCGATGATCACCGCGGATGAGCGCCGTTTGGCCTGTGTGCCCTCGCCGGGATCGTTGACGATAAAGGGGTAGATGTTGGGTGTCGGCCCCAAAACCACCTCGGGCAGGCAGGTGTCCGACAGCGCCACGGCCTTGCCCGGCAACCATTCCATATTGCCGTGCTTGCCCATGTGAACAAGGGCGTGACAGCCAAATTGGTGGCGCAGCCAGAAATAAAACGCCAGATAGTTGTGCGGCGGGATCAGGTCCGGGGAATGGTAGGTGTCTTTGGGATCGATGTTGTATCCGCGTGCGGGCTGAACGCTGACACAGATGTTGCCAAATTTCAGGATCGAAAGGGTGAAATGGCCCTGTGTTGTTTTCTGCGGAGCCTCCGGCGGGGATATTTTTTCCGCAAAGAAGAACGGGTCGTCCTGTGGTTGGCCCCAACGGTTTTCGATTTTTTGGCGAAGCGTGAACGGTAGGGCTTCATAAGCGCTGATGTAATCAGTCAGGGACAGGCGTTGCCCCCCCTCTTTTTGCACCCGGTCGGTCAGCCAGTTGGTGGGGCCGGCCAGAATTTCGCGCATAAGCGCTGCGCTGTCCCTGGGCAGGTTTTTGGTGGCAAAGCCTTCGGATTTCAGCAATTTCAGCACGTGTACGGTGGCTGCGGGTGTATCAAGGCCAACACCGTTGGCCAGGCGGCCGTCCTTGTTGGGGTAGTTTGCCAAGATCAGACCCACACGCTTGTCAGCGTTATTTGTGCGGCGCAGCCTGGACCAGTTGGCCGTCAGGTCGGCAACAAAATCAATGCGGTCGCCGCGCGCACGGTAGGTGGCGATGGGGCATTGGGTGGCGTCGTCAAAGAAGGCTTCGCCTTTAAATGATACCGCGCGGGACAGGACGCGGCCGTCAACTTCGGGCAGGGCCACGTTCATGGCGATGTCACGCGCTGACAGGCCGGACAGGCCGTCATTCCAGGCGGCCTCTGACGAGCCGGACAGCACCACCTGAAACACCGGCGCGCCGCGCGCGGCGGGCATTCCAAAGGGGTTCGATCCCCCTTTGGAATGCTCTCCCTGCTGAGCCGAACCGGTGGCAAAGGCCGTAAAGTTTAATATGACGTCTGGTGGTGCCGCTTCAAACAGGCCCTGCAAAGTGGCGACCGACAGCGGGTCTTTCAGCGAGGCCACAAAGACCGGCAACGGATTTAGCCCGCGCCGCAGCAGGGCTTTTACCATGCGGTTGATCGGGTTCAACCCGGCCCCCTGAACGAGGGCCCGGTAGAAAACCAGTGGAACAACCGGCGCGTCCTTGTTCCAGTTTTCTTGCGCGGTGCCAAGGTCCGCCACACCGCTGCCCGGCCAGTAAACTCCGGCGCGCAGCAACGGGCGAGCGGCGGGCGGTTGCCTATCCTTATTGTCCAGCATCCAGCGGCTGTAGCGCAGAAAATTTGCGGCATTTTCGGCACCACCCTCAACCAGATAGGCCCACAGGTTTTCCCAGTCTGTGCGTCTGACAGTGGACAGCCGCCAAAGCTCATCATCGATACGGTCATCCCCGGGCAGGGCCGCAAACGGCACGCCGGCCTTGCCCAGTTCAATGGCGTATTGCTTAAACCCGTAAGGCCAGTAGCCAACGCCGCCCAACACACGCACGATCACCAGTCTGGATTTGGCTGCACAGTTTTGAATATGCAGATCAACCGACATCGGGTGTTTGAGGTGGATAAGGTTGGCCAGACGCAAACTTGGCGCGTGGTCTGCCAGTTCCGCACGGGCTTCGGACAGGGCGGCCAGTTCGGTGTCGGCGGCGGATATGAAAACGACATCAGCCGGGGACTGCCCCAGATCAACCGGCTCTGTGCCATCATCGATGCTGCCGGGCTGGGCGGCCAGCAGGTGCATCAGCCCAGCGCCTTTTGCATGAAAACCGAAGTACCGCCGGCAACGTAGTCACCAAACGGACCGCGAACGGAGAACCCGCAGGATTGGTACAACCCAAGCGCAGCGGTCAGCTTATCACCGGTTTCAAGACAAAGAACCGGCAGGTTCTTTCGGCGGGCCGTGCGCTCCAGTTTGGCGACCAGTTTTGCGCCAACTCCGCTGCCCCGCGCGGAGGGATCAACGAACATCGATTTGATTTCGCCGTAACCGTCACGCAGGGCAAGTGCCGCGCAGCCAATTGCGCGCCCGTCAATGTTGGCCACAAAAAACATAACCTCTGGCTTGCACAGGTCGTCAACAGACAGAAAGTGGTTGTCTTCAACCGAAAACAGAGATTGCATCAGGGCGTGGCTTGCCGCAAGCAGCGCTCTTGCCTGCGGATTTCGCGGGTCACCGGATCGAATATCAACCCGTTTATTCACGGTTGCAGGGCGGCGGAAATCGCTGCCTGATCCAATCCGGCCTCGCCGATCACCACCAGTTGTGTCTGCCGCGTATCACCGCCAAACGGGCGGTCAAAATAACTGTCAATGCGTGGCCCAACCGCCTGTATCGTCAAACGCATGGGCTTGTCTGTCACAGCGGCAAACCCTTTCAGGCGCAGAATTCCGCAGATGTCGATCGCCTTTGAAAGCCGTTCAACGTAAGCGGTTGCATCAGAAATCTCGCCCAACGTAACCACGAAGCTTTCAAAGTCGTCATGGTCGTGGTGGTGTTCATGTTCGCCCTCGCCCTCGCCGTCGTGATGGTGGTGATGGATTTCGTGCCGGGCCGCCAGATCATCCTGCGCGTCGATGTTTTGCCCCAAAACCACATCCACCGGCAACGCACCCATTGTCGATTTGATCACCTGAACCCCGGCGCGGCTGTCCTGTTTCAACCCGCTGATCAGACCGTCCGCCTCGCCACTATCCAGCAAATCCGCCTTGTTGACGACGATCATGTCAGCACAGGCGACCTGATCCTCGTACAATTCGGACAACGGCGTTTCGTGATCCAGATTGTCGTCCTGCGCCCGCTGGGCATCGACCGCGGTCACATCATGGGCAAACTGCCCGTCCGTCACCGCACGTCCGTCAACCACCGTAACCACACCGTCCACGGTCACCTTGGTGCTGATCTGCGGCCAGTTGAACGCCCGCACCAACGGTTGGGGCAACGCCAGCCCGGAAGTTTCAATGATGATATGATCGGGGCGGTCTTCGCGGGCCAGCAGCATTTCCATTGTCGGCACGAAATCATCGGCCACCGTGCAGCAGATACAGCCGTTTGACAGCTCCACGATGTCATCGTCACTACAGGTCTCTTCACCACAGCCCTGCAAAATCTCGCCGTCAAACCCCATATCGCCAAATTCATTGATGATCAGGGCAATGCGGCGGCCCTGCGCGTTTTGCAGGATGTGCCGGATCAACGTGGTTTTACCGGCCCCCAGAAAGCCGGTGACGATGGTTGCGGGAATTTTTGTGGGCATCTCTCGGTCCTTAAATATATCAGGCATCGGCCTGCATTTGCCAATAATAAGCGGCCAGCAGGCCAAGACACGCCCAGGCCGCCATGCCAACGCCCAGGGCACGGCTGGCAAACAGGCTGGCCAATTCCGGCGGCGGTGTTCCGGTGAATACGGCGGGATGCGGTGCGCCCACCGCGTGCGGTGCCAAAATCAACACGACCGCCAGCAAAATCTGCTGCCAGCCTGCGCCAAAGGCGACAAGCCACAGACCAAGCCCGGTGGCGACCACCGTGGCAGACCACCAGATTTGGCGCGGGATCACCTCGGCGGCGGCGGTGCCCGGCAATTCCGGCGGCAGGCCGATGGCCGGGGCAAAATGCAGCGCGACAAACCCGGCCAACCCCCATAAAACACCCGATCTGACGGTGACGGTTTTACCGGTGAATTCCGCCAGTGCAAATCCGGCAATCAGGATCAGGCCAAACGCCGTGTAATTGAAAACCGTGAACAGCACGCTTAGGCCATCGCGGGCGAAATCAATGCCGCCATCGCCCGCAGGCGCATCGGCGTGGGAATGCGCGCCGTGATCGTGGCCGTCCGCGGTTGCGTCACTGTTCCCGCCACCAAAGGGCAAATGGGCCAATGCGCCGGTCTCATACAGTTCCGCCTCCAGCAATACCGGCTGTACAAATGCAAATTGCAGCGCGGCGGCAATCAACCCCGCTGCAAAACCAGCGAACACGGCGCTGGCAACCATCTTTTTCAGCATGTTTTAGTGGCAGGGAAAGCCCGCGGCGTGCCGCACGTCATGCGCCGCGTCATGCAGAACCGCCGACTGGGCAAAGCCTGCAACGTAAAGCATGGCAAAGCCCAAAAAGGCCGCCGCGATTATCGGAGCCATGCCGGATTTTACCGCAAGCGTGTCTTGAGTCGTGATATTCATGTTGTTTCCTTTCCCGTCACACCCGACGGTTATCTGGTTTCACATCCGGCAAGGCAGGTCTCCTGACTTGCGGCTTATGGCGCACTCACCGGCCTTCCAGATGTTGCCATCCGTGGCATCTTCGGTGACCGCTTGCCGCATACAGTCGCGGGGGCGGTTGTGGCTTGGGGCCCCGGGGTTCGGTCAGCCTGTCCACATTCCCTTTTGATCCCCAAACGCTGGGCGTTTTGGCGGGGAACCTTGCACCGCTCCTGTGTGCGCGAAATTTGTTGAGCGGGTCAAGCGAAAATGAACGGGCGCCTCCCCCTGACCCCCTCCGGGGCGGAGGGGGGACGCGGGTCCTTGCCGCCATCGCCCCCCTCTCCGGTTCGGAGAGGGGCCGGGGGAGAGGCGCCGCCGTCTTATCGAAATGGTTTCCCGGCGGCGGAGTGCAATGTTATTGCCACGCAAGGCTTTGCCGATTAACGCACGATATCTTGGGGATAAACGGCGATTTGCGGCCACATAATGGGGAAATTCAGTTGACTTGGCGCGGGGAAGGTCGAAAATCGCCGCAAGGCAAGGAATCAACCACAGGCGCGCTGCTTTGCAATTCTCAAAACTCAGGCTGACCGGTTTCAAAAGCTTCGTGGACCCCACGGACCTGCTGATTTCGGACGGGCTGACGGGGGTGGTCGGGCCAAACGGTTGCGGCAAGTCCAATCTGCTGGAGGCCCTGCGCTGGGTGATGGGCGAGAACCGCGCCAAATCCATGCGTGGGGACGGCATGGAGGATGTGATTTTCGCCGGGACCGACAGCCGCCCGGCGCGTAATTTTGCCGAAGTGGCGCTGGTGTTGGACAATTCTGACGGTCTGGCGCCAAAGGCGTTCAACACCTCTGACCGGATCGATATCATCCGCCGGATCACCCGCGACGCGGGCAGCGCCTTTAAGGCCAACGGCCGCGACGTGCGGGCGCGGGATGTGCAGATGCTGTTTGCCGATGCCTCTACCGGTGCGCATTCGCCCGCATTGGTCAAACAGGGGCAGATTGCCGAACTGATCAACGCCAAGCCAAAATCACGGCGGCGAATACTGGAAGAGGCGGCGGGGATTTCCGGGCTTTACCAACGCCGCCACGAGGCGGAGCTGAAGTTGAGCGGTGCGGAAACCAATCTGATCCGGCTTGATGACGTGCTGGAACAATTGCAAAGCCAGCTGAACATGCTGGCGCGGCAGGCCAAACAGGCGGCACGCTACCGCGAGATTGGCGAAGAGTTACGCCGGTCTGAAGGGCTGCTGTTGTACCGCCGCTGGCGCGAGGCCGATGTGGCACGGCAGGCGGCATCAGCTGCGCTGACCGAATTGACATCCGCCGCCGCCCAAATGCAATCCGCATCCGCCGCAGCGGCCAAACTGCGCGAGAACCTGGAGGACAAGGTGCCGCCCCTGCGTGAACAGGATGCGATTGCCGTGGCAGTTTTGCAGCGACTGCGGGTGGAACAGGACACGCTTGGCGAACAGGAGTTTCGTGCGCTTGAGTTGATCGATGTGCTGAATGCCCGGGTGGAGCAATTGACCCATGACATCGCGCGTGAAAGCGGTCTGAACCGGGACGCCAAAGACACCATTGACCGGCTGAACTGGGAGGATCAGGCGCTGAACAAGGCGGCTGACGGGCACGAGGCACGGCTGCAACTGGTTTTGGATGCGGCACGACAATCTAATCTGGATCT
This sequence comes from uncultured Rhodobacterales bacterium, assembly GCA_964480735.1. Classification (GTDB taxonomy): domain Bacteria; phylum Pseudomonadota; class Alphaproteobacteria; order Rhodobacterales; family Rhodobacteraceae; genus UBA5972. The sequence continues at coordinate 13,415 of CAYZQS010000047.1, read as the reverse complement.
GCAGGAACAGGAAACACGGCTTGGCCAAATGTCCGAAGACGTGGCCCGGCTGGCCGCCCGGCATCAGTCGGCGCACCGATTGATGGCAGATGGCCGCGCACGGCTGGAGAAAATTGAAAGTGCGGCGCAGGACTCGATCGGTGCGGCGGAGGTTTCTCAATCGAATTTGGCTGATGCTCGATCGAAATTCGAAGCGGCGGACGTGACCAAAGACGCCGCCGAGGCGCGCGCCAAAGCTGCTGAAACAGCCCTGTCAAACGCCGAAAGTGCGCGCAGCGACGCGCAGGGAATTGAAGCGGAGCGCCGCGCTGAACGCTCTGAATCTGAAGGCGAAGCCAACGCCCTGCGGGCCGAGGTGACTGCAATTGAACGGCTGGTGGAACGGGACCGGTCCGAGGGGGATCAGCTTTTGGATCAGATGCGGGTTGAAAGCGGATTTGAGGCGGCAATTGGTGCGGCCCTTGCCGATGATCTGCGCGCGCCGCAGGTGTCGGATGCGGGTGTTTCCGGTTGGACGGTCTTGCCGGCCTATGACAGCGTGCCGTCTTTGCCGGACGGTTCCGAACCTTTGGCAGCCCATGTGATAGCGCCAGTTGTATTGAGCCGCCGGATGGCGATGATCGGACTTGTTGACCAATCCGCGGGTGCTTTGATGCAACCTGATTTGCTGCCCGGCCAGCGTTTGGTCAGCAAACAGGGTGATTTGTGGCGCTGGGACGGATTTTGCGCCGCCGCCGAGGATGCGCCCAGCGCCGCCGCACTGCGATTACAGCAAATCAACCGGCTGGAAGAGCTGAACACCACGTTGAACGCCGCCACAATCAGGGCGGAAACGGCGGTTGAAGCGCATGAATTGTTAAGTGCGGCGTTGCTGGACTTGTCAAATGCCGATCAGCAGTGCCGCCGTGAACGGCGCGAGGCCGATGCGGATTTAACCGCCGCCACGCGGGCAGCCGCGCGGGCCGAGGCGGACCTTAGCATCGCCACCAGCGGTCAGGAAACCGCAACGCTGACTGTCCTGCGTCTGGAAGACGAGGTGAAATCAAACCGTGCGCTGCTGGTTGAGGCGGAAACAGCGGTGCAAGAACTTGGCGATCTGGACTCGGCCCGTGGCCGGTTGGAGGTGCTGAAAGCCGAAGTCGAGGCCGCGCGGGTGACGATGATCAGCAAGCGCACCTCTGCGGACGAACTTCGCCGCGACGGCGAGGCGCGGGTGCGCCGCATGCAGGAAATCGCCAAGGAAACCGAAACCTGGGCCAAGCGGCTGGATACCGCAGACAAGCGGACATCCGATCTGGAGAACAGAAAAACCCAAAGCCGGAAAGAATTGGCGTCGGCCTCAGACACACCGGCAGAAATCGCGGCCAAACGGGATCAGCTTGGACAAGCGATAGAAACAGCCGAAGTCAAAAGACGCACCGCCTCAGATGCTTTGGCCTTGGGCGAAACAGAAATGCGCGAGGCGGTTGCCGCCGAACGAACCGCTGAACGCCAAGCCTCTGACGCACGTGAAGCCCGCGCCAGGGCGGACGCGGTCGCGGCGGCGGCGCAAACTCAGGTGGACGTGGCGGCAGAACGGATCGAAGAGGAAATGCAGATTTCCCCGCTGGTATTGCTGGAAAAACTGGCGGCGGACCCTGATCAAATGCCGTCCGCAGAACGGATTGAAAACGACGTGGCGCGGCTCAGGCGGCAACGCGACGCGCTGGGTGCGGTCAATCTGCGTGCGGAAGAGGACGCCCGCGAAATCCGTGCTGAATTTGACGGGCTGCTGGAAGAAAAACAGGATCTGGAAGCGGCCATCGGCAAACTGCGCACCGGTATATCCAACTTAAACCGCGAAGGACGTGAGCGGCTGCTGGAAGCCTATGAAGACGTTAACAAGAATTTTGAGATGTTGTTCAAGCACCTGTTTGGCGGTGGCGAGGCCAAGCTGGTGCTGGTGGAAAGCGACGATCCGCTGGACGCGGGGCTTGAAATCATGTGCCAGCCACCGGGTAAAAAACTATCCGTGCTGTCCCTGCTGTCAGGCGGCGAGCAGACGTTGACCGCCTTGTCCCTGATCTTTGCGGTGTTTTTGGCCAACCCGTCGCCGATTTGTGTGCTGGACGAGGTGGACGCCCCGCTTGACGACGCCAACGTCACGCGGTTTTGTGACCTGCTGGACGAAATGACCCGCCAGACCGACACGCGCTTTCTGATCATCACCCACCACGCCGTTACCATGAGCCGCATGGACCGTCTGTACGGCGTGACGATGGCAGAGCAGGGCGTCAGCCAGCTGGTGTCGGTTGACCTGAGCCGGGCGGAAGAGCTGGTGGCTTAAGGGCCGGGCTTCGCCATCTCCTGAAGTTTCAAACAGCTGCGCAGGTTCCGGCCCGTCAGATTGGCAAACCTTGGGTTGCTGAGTTTTGCCACAAGTTTGGACCGGCCAATGCCATCCGGCGCGTGCAGGTACAACACACGCTCGGCAATTGTCAGGGTCTCGCTGGCGGCTTTAAGTTGCTTGATTTGGTCAACCGGCAGGTCAATCTGTGGATCAAGCCTGAAATAAAGATGCACGGTTTTGGCATCCACGGGATCAAAGGGGATTGCGGTGATCACCTCGTCCAGCACCGGTTTTTGCAACAAACAGATCGGCGCACGAAAGCCAAAACGGGACTCAATGGCGGTTTCAAGCTGACCCGCAAATTCAATCCCGACGCCTGCGTCCAACTGAAAAACCGCATTGCCGCTTTGGATATATGTAGCCACATTCCGGCAGCCGTTGTCGGCCAGCACGCCCCGCAAATCTGCCATCGGCAGCAGATTTTTGCCTCCGACGTTGACGCCGCGCAGCAGCATGATCCAGCTTTGCATCACGTCTAAAGCGCGTTCAGCAACTTTCGCGTCGGCCATGCGTCCGCCGGATGGCCCAGCCTGATTTGTTCTTTTTGCACGGCGGCCCGGGTCAGCTTGCCAAGAATGCCGTCAACTTTACCCACGTCGTGGCCACGCGCTTTCAGTTTTCTTTGCAGGGATTTCATTTCGGCGTCTGACAACGCCGGGTCCGGATTGCCCGCGTCATAACGCGGCGCACCCGAAAGCCGCGTGGCGAAATAGGCGGCGGTGGTGACATAGACAAAGGACTTGTTCCACTCAAAATAGACGCGATAATTTGGCATCGCCAAAAACGCCGGACCCTTGCGGCCTTGCGGTAGAAGAATAGAAGCTTTCAAACTGCCATTTGGCAGCTTGCCGGATTTTGCTTTGACCCCCAGCGCCGCCCAGGCGGACACTTTCTTTTCGTGGTCAAGCCCGGTTTTGCGCCAGTTCAGGCCGGACGGCACCGAAACCTCTACCAGCCAGGGCTGCCCGGCCTGCCAGCCCAGATCGCGCAGCATTCGGGCCCCGGTCATGATCGCGTCCGGTGCGCTGGTTTTCAGCGTTACACGCCCGTCCCCATCCCCGTCCACACCGCGATCCCGAATGTCCTCTGGCAGCATCTGCACCATGCCAATCTCTCCGGCCCAGGCACCGGTGGTGTTCACGGGGTCAAAATCCCCGCGCTTGTACAGGTCCAGCGCGGCAAAAATCTGTGGCCGGAACAACTCCGGTCTGCGGCAGTCGTGGGACAGAGTGACCAAAGCGTTCAGCGTGTTAAAATCACCCTGCACCGCGCCATAGTCGGTTTCAAGCGCCCAAAACGCCAGAATAACACCACGGCTAACGCCATATTCCTGCTCTGCCCGGGCGAACACGCTGGCGTATTTATCGGCGTTGCGTTTGCCGTGGGTCATGCGGTTCTGGCTGATCACGCGCCCGGAAAAATCGGTGAAGGTCATTTTAAAAATCCCTTGCGCCCGGTCGGCCCGCAGAACTTTGGGATCAATCGCGGCGGTGCGGAAAAACCTGTTGGCAATGCTGCGCGAGTGGCCAAGGCTGACGGCCTCTTTCTTTAAGCCGTTCAGAAATGTGTTAAAATCACCGCCACAACTTTGCGCGGAAGCAAAGTTGGCCAAAAGAACGACAGCCAAAGCTGTTAAAGAAAAAAGACGCATCATAAGCTTTCTGAAATTGATTTTGCCACAGAATAACACGCCTGCGTCACGAGGCAAGGCCTTGGGGCTGTGGTTGTTCCGGTGTGTTGAAATTGGGCAGCAAATATTGGGCAGTGCGCAGGGCTTTTATGTGGTTAACTACCTGAATTAATACACGAAAACATCGCTCTCGGTGCGCGAAAAGTTAAACCATTAAACCAGTTTAGTGGTTTAGTTTTGCGGCCGCAAAAAGCGGTTCGATCCGTCTGGGTTATCGGCGGGAATTGGAAATTCAGCGGCCGGCTAAGCCACATCAAATTCCAAGGGTCGCACCTGACCAAACAATCCGGTTTCACACAGTTGGTTGATGACCTTTTCCGGCATTGGTTGGTCGATATACAACAGCGCAATCGCGTCACCACCGGCGTCTTTGCGGCCGAGCGTAAAATTGGCGATATTCACACCGTTTTCGCCCAGAATTCCGCCAAGCGAGCCGATAATGCCCGGCACGTCCTTGTTGGTGGTGTACAGCATATGACGGCCCACTTCGGCGTCTATGTTGATGTTCTTGATCTGGATAAACCGTGGCTTTTTGTCAGAGAAAACGGTTCCGGCAATGGATCGCTCGGTCGCTTCGGTCTTGACCGTCAGCTTGATGTAGCTGTCAAAAACACCCGATTTCTTCTGCGTGGTTTGCGAGGTTTTGATACCGCGTTCCTCGGCCATCACCGGGGCGGACACCATGTTCACCTCGGGATTGGCGTCGGCCATGACCCCGGCGATACAGGCAGAGCTGAGCGCGCCAAGGTTCATTTCCCCAACCGCACCGTCAAAAAGGATGTTGATGGCCTTGACCGGATCGTCGGTCATCTGGCCAACAAAGGAGCCCAGATGAGTGGCCAGACTGATGAATGGCGCCAGAACAGGGGCTTCTTCGGCGGTGATCGAAGGCATGTTGATGGCGTTGGTGACCGCACCGTTGACCAGATAATCCGACATTTGCTCGGCCACTTGCAGGGCCACGTTTTCCTGCGCTTCGCTGGTGGCTGCCCCCAGATGCGGGGTGACAACAACGTTTGACAGGCCAAAAAGCGGGCTGTCGGTGGCCGGTTCGGTTTCAAAAACGTCAAAACCTGCTCCCGCCACATGGCCGGATTTCAGCGCCGCGGCCAATGCCGCCTCGTCCACCAGGCCACCACGGGCGCAGTTGACGATGCGAACACCGGGTCTGGTCTTGGCGATGGTGTCCCTGTTCAGGATCATCCGGGTCTTGTCGGTCAGTGGCACGTGCAAAGTTATGAAGTCAGCCCCTGCCAGCAATGTATCCAGATCAACCTTGGTGACGCCCAGCTTTTCGGCCCGCGCGGCACTTAAGAACGGATCATAGGCCATGACTTTCATCTTCAGGCCGTGGGCCCGGTCGGCAACGATCGATCCGATGTTGCCACAGCCGATCAGGCCAAGGCATTTTCCGGTGACTTCCACCCCCATAAAGCGTGATTTCTCCCATTTTCCGGCTTGTGTTGAGGCGTTGGCCTCGGGAATTTGCCGGGCCAGCGCCATGATCAGGGAAATCGCGTGCTCTGCCGTGGTGATCGAATTGCCAAACGGCGTGTTCATCACGATGATCCCCTGACGGGAGGCGGCTGATAAATCCACGTTGTCCACTCCGATCCCGGCGCGTCCGATCACCTTCAGATTTGGCGCATTGCGCAGCAATTTTTCCGTGACTTTGGTGGCGGAACGGATCGCCAGCCCGTCGTAATCGCCGATGATTTTCAGCAGTGCCAGCTTGTCTTTGCCGATGTCGGGGCGAAAATCCACCTCAACACCGTTGGTGCGGAAAACCTCGACAGCGGTGTCGCTAAGTTGGTCGGATACAAGAACCTTGGGTGCCATATCGGCCTCCTGTTTTTTGAGTATTTTTGCAAAGATGAAAGTTAGAGCTCGGTTTTTTCGGCTTCATATGCCCACGTCAGCCACGGCGTCAGCGCGGCAAGATCGGTGGTTTCAACCGTGCCGCCCGTCCAGATGCGCAGGCCCGCAGGCGCGTCGCGGTAAGAGCCGATGTCAAACGCCACGCCTTCGGTTTTAAGGCGACTGACGACAGCCTTGGCAAATTGCGATTGCCGGTCGGCCGGAACGGTTGGGTCGGTTATTTTTAGACACACGGAAGTGTTTGAAAAGGTGGCCGGATCAACCGGCAGAAAATCGATCCAGTCGTTGGCGGCAACAAATCTGGCCAGCACGGCCAGATTGCCGTCAGCGCGGGCCATAAGACCGGGCAGACCGCCAACAGAATTGGCCCAGTGAAGAGCGAACAGATAATCCTCAACCGCCAGCATCGAGGGCGTGTTGATGGTCGCACCCGAAAATATCCCGTCGATCAGTTTGCCGTTCCTGGTCAGGCGAAAGATTTTGGGCAGCGGCCAGGGTGGGGTATAAGTTTCAAGGCGCTTGACCGCGCGCTGGGACAGCACCAGCATGCCGTGCGCCGCCTCGCTGCCCAGAACTTTTTGCCAGCTGAACGTGGTGGCGTCCAGTTTATCCCACGGCAAATCCTGCGCAAACGCCGCCGATGTGGCATCACAGATTGTCAGACCGGCGCGATCTGAGGGAATGAAATCACCGTTTGGAACCCGAACGCCGGACGTGGTGCCGTTCCACGTGAACACCACATCATCGTCAAAATTAACCGCCGCCAGTTCGGGCAGGTGGCCGTAATCAGCCTCGTGCCGGGTGACGTTTTTTAGGCGCAGTTGTTTGGTCACATCGTTGATCCAGCCAGCGCCAAAACTTTCCCACGCCAACATGGAAACCGGGCGTTCACCCAGCAGGTTCCAAAGCGCAATTTCAACCGCACCGGTGTCAGAGGCCGGAACGATGCCAATCTTATAATCGTCAGGAATGCCCAAAACCGCACGCGTGGTTTCAATCGCTTCCAGCAGTTTGGCCTTGCCACCGCCAGCGCGGTGTGACCGCCCCAGCCATGCGCCCTCCAATTCGGCCAGCGACCAGCCGGGAGGCTTGGTGCAGGGGCCAGACGAAAATTGGGGGTTCGCCGGACGGATGTCCGGTCTTGGGGTCGTGTTCATGGTGGTATCCTTGCAGATATGTGCCCTTCGTTGGGGAAGGGTGTCCCGCGTTGGCGTCTATGGGATGGCTATGGCTGGATCAAGCGCTAAAAGCCGTGTAAGCGGCAAATTGTACCAATCACGCAGCTCCTTATGGACAGGAAAAACCGATGTATATGGCCACGTTGCTTTGCGCCCCATCAGAGGCTGTTCTGACGGTTGGCAATGTGCTGCCATACCACAAGTCCTTGAAAGGTGGAGAGTTTCGCTGGCTGCGCGAGGGCGTGGCCTGTGAGTTTCCGATTTCAGAACACCCCCGTGACGAACGCAAAATCTGGCAATCGCTGCAAGACCGCGGCGTTGATTTGGTCATCCAGAAATCGGCCGGCCGGCGCAAGAAAATGTTGCTGGCCGATATGGACAGTACGATGATTGCGCAGGAATGTATCGACGAACTGGCCGCTGAGGCGGGCGTTGGCGCGCGTGTCGCGGCGATCACCGCGCGGGCAATGAACGGCGAGCTTGATTTTGAAGCGGCGCTGCGCGAACGGGTTGGGCTGCTGGCCGGTTTGCCCGAAACACTTATTGATACCGTGCTTGAAAACCGGATCACCGCCACGCCGGGTGGGGCTGAACTTGTGGCGACCATGAAGAGCAACGGCGCTTACACGGCTTTGGTTTCAGGCGGGTTTACCGAGTTTACCGAAAGTGTTGGCTTTGGGCTGGGGTTTGATGAAAACCGCGCCAACAGGCTGGAGATTGAAAACGGCGTTTTGACCGGCAACCTGGTGCCGCCGATCGTCGGGCGCGACGCCAAGGTTGCGGCGCTGCATGAAATTACAACGCGGCTTGGCCTGTCTGCGGATGACGTTATGGCGGTTGGCGACGGTGCCAACGATCTGGGCATGCTTGAACTGGCCGGAACCGGTGTTGCCCTGCACGCCAAACCGGCGGTGGCAGCGGCCAGCGACATCAGGATCAACTTCGGCGATCTGACGGCGCTGTTGTACATTCAGGGTTACGGCAAGGCGGCCTTTGCCAAACCGTAGCCCTAAAGCGCAATCCAGTTCTAAAAACTACAGTTTTTCACAGTTCTTTTGGGATCAGGCAAATCACTGAATTTGGAAATTCGCCGGTAAAAGATGCGCGTGCCCGGTGCCTCGTCGCGACAGGCGCGTATGCCCTGTAAAACCAGTTTTCTACTGTCGCCCGCAACGGCCGTCAGCGCCGCCGCTGTGGAGATGTCCCTTGGCAGCGGGTGCAATTTTTCCTCATTTTTTATCCATTTTTCTCCATTGTCAGCGGAAATAAAAATATAGCCAAAATACCCGACAATGTTGCCTTTTTCGATTATGGTAAAGTTCGAACCCGTCGCCAATTGATGTTTTACCGAATTACACATGTCTCCCAAAGCGGCATCGCGAAAGAAGTCTTTTTTCGACAGATAATCCAGGACTGCGCCCAGTGATTCAAAGCTGGCTGATGTGGTAACGATATCGGTCATTGATCCAGTGGTCCCGGCATTTCTGTTTCTAAAGCAAATAATAGCTTGAAATTGCACCTGATTCCCATAAGACTTTCCGCCAGTCGCAAATCTTGATTATTGAGACGAATATGAAACATCAGGTGATCTCAAAAACCGCCGCGTATGGGTGTATCGCAGCATTGTCAGCGGGAAGCTGTGCCGCCAACGCACAATCTTATTGGACCGGACCGTATATCGGTGCGACATTCGGCGTTTCGTCTTTTGGCACTTCGGGCGTTTTTGACAATAGTGACAGAGCAGTCTCAATGGGATCTGTTACTGAACAGGGTGGATTGGCCGGGGTTCATCTGGGCTATAATTTCGATGTTTCAGACTGGATTTTGGGTGTCGAGGCTGAAATCAGCACCGAAGACACCGGCGCGCGCGTTACAGACAAAGTCGGTAGCGTTCACGGCTTGGATGTGGACACGGCGTTTGCACTTAGCGGCAAGGCTGGCAAAGTTTACGGAAATACTCTTGTTTACGGTACTGCCGGATTGGCGGTGTTCAACGGAAGATTAAGGTTGGCAGACAGCACCACCGTTCTTGGTATCAGGGATACCGGCGTCAGTATCGGGATTGGATCCGAAACAATGGTTGCGCCGAACCTTGGTTTTTACGTCGCCGGGTCACTTACAAAATTTGACCATAGTGTCGATCTCAATGGCGCTTTTTTAGGCGATGCGGGTGATGCTTTCAATCTTGTGCAAAAGGTCCGGCTGGACATCGGTGTGAACTGGTATTTTTCCGGTCGCGACAGCCTGACGTTTGCCAGCAGCAAATCGCCGGTCAGTTCTGCGGTTTGGAACGGATTTCATGTCGGCGGGATAGGTGCGCTGGGTGGCGTGAACACGCCCGGCATTTTTGATGGTTTCGGATCAGATGCAGACATGCGAAGCCTCGCAAATCCCGGGCCCGGCGTTGGCGTTCAGGCCGGTTGGATGCAACAACGTGGTAATTGGGTTTTTGGGATAACCGGGGATGTTTCGCAGTCAGATTGGGATGGCGCCATTTCCGTGGATTCCGAAGGCGACGCGCATAGTGCAACGTTTGGTCGATTGGCGACTGTCCGTGTTCGTGCCGGCAAACCGGTTGGACAAAGCCTGATATACGGAACTTTGGGCGTTGCGGCCCTAAACGGTACGATTTCTGTTGAAAACGGCACCGGATCGGCCAGCCTTTTCAGTACCGGCTATGTGGCGGGCGTGGGAATAGAAACATTTGTGACGGAAAACATAAGTTTCACGACTGAGGGTTTGTTTTTGGGATTTAACAAAAGCCATGACCTGTCAGGTCTGCCCGACGGCGACACAGGTGACAACATTCAGATTGCAAACGGATTTCAGTTTCGCGCAGTTGTAAACTATCATTTTAAGAAGAAATAAAATTAGGATCACGAAAGCCGCATCGCCGGGCGTTTGTTGACCAGATGACAAAAAATAGGCAAAACCCCAAACCTGCGGGTTGGTCAGAACAGTGACCGATAAAGAAACCACGTCTAAGATTACGACGGCCAATCGCATCGCTTGGGATGAGGCGGCCCCGATTCATGCCGCCCACAATCAAAAAAATCTTCTGTTGGCGTTTAGTGCACCGGGGTTTTCCTGCCTGGATCCGATTGAAACGGATATTTTGAAATCCCTTGGTGTCGCAGGCAAGGATGTGGCCCAGGTTTGCTGTAACAACGGGTGCGAAATCCTGTCGGTCAAAAACATGGGCGCCGGGCGCTGCGTTGGGTTTGACGGTTCACAAGCATTTATTGGTCAGGCCCGGGAACTGGCAGCCGCAGCCCGACTGGACGTTTCGTTTGTGTGCACGGACGTTTATGAGATTGATCAGCGGTATCGCGGTCAGTTTGATCTTGTGACGATCACCATTGGGGTGATCAGTTGGATGCCTGATCTGGCCGGATTTTTCGATGCGGTGGCCAGCCTTTTGAAACCCGAAGGTGGTTTATTTATTTATGAGCAACACCCGATTGTGGATATGATTGAACCGGCACCGGCAAATGCGCCGATCAATTGGGAAATGTCCTATTTTTCAAAAGAGCCCTATGTGGAAACCAGTGGTCTGGATTACTGGAGTGGGAATTCTTATGACGCCAAACCGACCACGTCATTTTTACATACTTTGGCAGAGGTGGTCATGGCCGGGGTCAATTGTGGATTGCAAGTGGAAGATTTCGCCGAACACCCGCATCATATTTCACACTCAAACTGGAATGTAGAGGCGTCAGATATCGGATTGCCCATGTGTTACACGCTGGTACTCAGAGCCGCGAAATAAAGCCGCAACAAAGTTTTTGGCAACGGCTCAAACCGACGGTTTTGGTGGGGATTTCAGGCGCTCAGAACAATGCGGGTGCAATTGATCGGCATTATTGATCGCGGGGCAATATGCTGCCACAATGGACGGGCAGTAGTTTTAACATTTGCAAAGGACCATGAACATGGCCGGGGAAAACGACACATTTGAAGTCTATCAGGACAAACGCGGCGAGTACCGCTGGCGGCGCAAAGCCACAAACGGGCAGATCGTTGGCGCGGCCTGCGAGGGGTATGTAAAAAAATCCGACTGCGAGGCCAACATGAACCGTGGTCCGAAAGACAGCGACAAATGGGACTTTTACACGGACAAAGCCGGAGAGTACCGCTGGCGGCGCACGGCCTCCAACGGTCAGGTGGTTGGCGCGGCCTCGGAAGGCTATAAAAACAAAGGCGACGCCGTGGCCAATGCTGAACGTCAGGGGTACAGCGGCGGATTTCGCAGCTTAGAAACTGCTTAAAGTGCAATCCGAAAAGTGGGCACCGGTTTTCGGAATAAATTGCGCGCAAGATCAAAAGGATAGAGCCGCTCCGCTGATTCAGATAAAAAGGACGCGGCTCTGATGCGTTTTGGCCGTGGTCAGCGCGTTGATCCCGCGCAAACCGCCCTAAGCGTCCTCTGACACGCGCGCGCCAAAATTCTTAAATTTGGCGGCCTTTTTGCTGTCCACCAGAATATGGTTTTTGTTCAGCCGATAACGCTGATACGTCTTTACAAGGGTGTATTTATTTGATTTTGCCCAAGCCAGAAATTCGGTTTCGTTTTCGTTGTCAACCTCAACAAACAACATTGGCCGGTTGCGTTTTATCGCTTGCGCCAAACCGTGCAGGACCGGCATTTCCATGCCTTCCACGTCAATCTTGATCAAGTCCGGCTTTGTGTCAGACAGCAGCGCGTCACCGGCATAGACATCGATTTCACCGGAGCCTTCCAGCATTTTCGCAGCACCCAGATTGCGCTGCCGTGGTTCCATGCCAAATCCGCCCTGGCGATCCCGCGACAACCCGACCCCCAGTTTTGACAGATCAAAGACCGATAACAGGTTGTTTGCCAGCACATTTTGGATCAGCAAACGATAGGCTTTGGCGTTGGGTTCAAAAGGGATCACTCGACCGGCGTTAAAAAACAGCGCGGCAAACAGTGAATGATTGCCCACATTCGCACCAATATCCACAAACGTGCCGCCCTTGGGAAACACTTCGGCAATCTGGCGCAATTCCGCCATCTCGTAAAACCTGCCCCTTCGATGGTTTCGCTGGATGGGGTCGTTTTCCATATCGGTGCAAAATCGCACCGTCTTTTCCATTATCCTGCATTGCACGATATTTACACTTGGGCCTTCGTAAACGCGCCCTAGCCGCAGCCGTTTTAATATCCGTGTGATCTCCGGAGTCATGATTGCTGCCTTTGCCTGCCATTTTTTTGCACGTTAACACATATTTAAGTTTTGTGAATCCCGCTTGACGAGCGATTTTTGACGTTTTCAGCCTTTCCGACACAATTTTGCCATTTTGCGGTTTAAGGTTAACTGAAAGTTAACGGGGCAGATATTGAGGGCGCTGTGCAGGTTGTCTTACAAACCAGATTTTCTTACTTTGGTGTTTCGGGATGGCGCTCGGACGCCAGCAAACAGGCAGCGTTGCTGTTTGACGAGAAACGACTGGCCGAACGCTTCAGGATATTTGGGGCCGTCACAATTCCCAGCCTTAAAGCCCAGACCGATCAGGATTTTCACTGGCAGGTTCTGTCTTCCAAAAACATGCCGATGAAGTGGCGCAAAAGGTTGCTGACCGCGTGCCAAAGCGTTCTGCCGGCCGCAAAGCTGGACGTGACGTTTCGTTCGCCCCGCAGCGCCAGCAAGATATTCAAAAATGACGTGCGCAAGCGGTTTCATCCCAAATCGCTGGTTAGTCAGGTGGTGCTGGACGACGACGACGCGCTGAGTTCTGATTTTGTTGAAACCTGCAAAGTGGTGTGCCGGGATGTCTGGAGCAAAAGAGATACCTCAATGGATTATGTCATAACCACATTTCCACGCGGATGTTCGCTGGTTCTGCAAGACAGCCAGACCACGTTGCTTGACCGTTTTGTACCATTTACAAATCTTGGTTTGACCCTAACCAGCAGACCGGATTGCAAGCGCAATCTGTTTGCCATGAGTCACAAACGCATCGGATTAAGACACCCGCACACAGAATTTGACGACGGCAAACCGCGGTATCTGCGCACCGTACACAACCACAATGACTCCCGCGCAATGATCAACAAAAAGGCAAGCGAAGTGCCGTACAAATCGCTGGCCCGGTTCTTTCCCCAGTTGGCAAAGGGCGATACTATTCAGGCCCTTGGACTGGTGCGGGAACCAGAGGTAAGCTTAAGCGTGGCTTAGTGAACGGACGGAATATCTGCACCGCTCAGCTGTTGCAATTTTACCAAATCTATGCGCTGCGTCGCTTGCCCGTAGCCCCGCTA
>CAYZQS010000046.1:18173-21856 GCA_964480735.1 uncultured Rhodobacterales bacterium | reverse complement strand
TCCGGAAGTCCAGAATACCGGAAGTCCGGAATACCAGAAGTCCGGAAACCTGAATGCCCAAAAACTGGAAGTCCAGAATTCTGGAAGACCGGTAGTCCAGAATTCTAGAATTCCGGAAGGCCGGAAGGCGGCAAGGCTGCAAGGCTGGATAAACCAACGTTCAGAATTCTCAAAAACTAGACAACCAGATTACCGGTCTCCGTCAAAAAACTGACATCAAACTATTTGTGCTCACGAAGACATTTAAAAAAACCTAGAGCGCAATTCGAAAACTGGGCACCGGTTTTCAGATGAAATTACGCGCAAGATCAATAGGATAGATCCACGCCGCTGAGTCTGAAAAAAGGACGCAGCTCAAATGCCGCTAGATCCGCCGCATGGAAGCAACGAATTTCTGCTGACAGAAGGTATGCTCCGGCAGGTGCTAAGCCGCCAGGCCTTTAGACCCGATATCCAGAAACTTTTGATGCCGCGCTTTTACCAGATCGTCCGCCGCCTGATCTTTCAGCTCTTCCAGCATCTCGCCGATCGCCACGCCAACGTTGTCCATCGTTGTCTTCCGGTCCCGCTGCGCCCCACCCAATGGTTCGGCAATCACGCGGTCCGCAACGCCAAGCCTTTCCAGATCCTGTGCCGTCAGGCGCAGGGCTTCGGCGGCCTCGCGCATTTTGGCGGCGTCTTTCCACAGGATCGACGCACAGCCCTCGGGTGAGATCACCGAATAGACCGAATGTTCCAGCATCGCCAAACGGTCCGCCCCGGCAAAAGCCACCGCGCCGCCGGACCCGCCTTCGCCGATGATCACCGCTATCAGCGGCACGTTCACCGTCAGACATTTCTCCGTTGACCGCGCTATCGCCTCTGACTGGCCGCGTTCTTCGGCCCCGCGCCCCGGGTATGCGCCGGTTGTGTCTATCAAAGTGATAATCGGCAAGCCAAAGCGATGCGCCAGATCCATCAGGCGAATGGCTTTGCGATATCCCTCTGGCCGCGCCATGCCAAAATTACGTTCGATTCGGGTCTTGGTGTCATACCCCTTTTCGTGCCCGATCACCACAACGGGCGTGTCGTCAAACCGCGCCAACCCGCCCATTACCGCATGGTCATCGGCAAAGTTCCGGTCTCCTGCCAGCGGCGTAAACTCTGCAAACAGATGGGCGATATAGTCTTTGCAATGGGGCCGGTCCGGGTGCCGGGCGATTTGGCATTTGCGCCACGGTGTCAGGTTTTTATAAAGATCGCCCAGCATCTTGGCGGCGTTCTTGTCCAGCGCCTCTGCCTCTTTTTCCACATCCATTTCGCTGTTTTGCCGCGCCAGCGCCCGCAACTCTTCGGCTTTGCCCTCGATCTCTGCCAGCGGTTTTTCAAATTCGAGATAGTTTTGCATGGTCAATCCTTACCTACAGCCTGTCCATCATATGGCACCGTAACCTGCCCATTGCAAAGACGCAGTTCTTAAGGACCTATCATTTCGGCCTGACGCACGATCACCTCGGCCTGTTTGATCGAGGCAATATCAATCAGCTTGCCCTTGTAAACCGTGGCGCCCTGTCCGGCAGCAGTGGCGGCTGCCATAGCTGCCAGGATTTCGCGGGCCTCGGCAACCTGCGCGTCAGAAGGCGTGAAAATCTCGTTGGCCAACGCGATCTGCTTTGGGTGAATCGCCCATTTCCCTGCCATGCCAAGAGTGGCGCACCGGCGGGCCTGCGCGCGGTAGCCCTCGTCATCGGAAATATCGCCAAAGGGTCCGTCCACTGCCATCAACCCGTGCGTGCGGCAGGCGGCGACAATGGCAACCGTTACCATGTGCCAAGGGTCGCTAAAATGAACAGCGCGGTCAGCACCCGTTTCGCCGTTTTCCAGCATATAATAATTGGCTTGCGTGCCGCCGATGCCAACGGTTTGCATCCCCATCGAAGCCGCGTAATCCGCACCCCCCAGCGAAAGCGCCTGCATGCGAGGGCTGGACGCCGCGATTTCATTGACGTTGACCAGCCCGGCAGAGGTTTCAATGATCGCCTCAAAACTGATCGGCTTTTTGCGCCCCTTGGCCATCTCTATCGAACTGACCAGCGCATCCACCGCGTAAATATCCTTGGCGTTGCCAACCATCGGGATCATGATCTGATCCAGCCGATCTCCAGCGCCCTCCAGCAGGTCCACCACATCGCGGTACCAGTGCTGACTGTCCAACCCGTTGATCCGCACCGAGAGGTATTTGCTGCCCCAGTCGATATCGTTGATCGCCGAAATCGCATTTTTGCGCGCTTTGGCCTTGTCGCCGGGTGCCACACTGTCTTCCAGATCAAGGTTGATCACATCGGCAGCAGAACCAGCCATCTTTGGCAACAGTTCATCGCGCGAGGCAGGGCCAAACAACTGGCAGCGGTTCGGGCGGGTTGGTGCGGGGGGCTGGGTCGTGAAACTCATGCTGGAACTTTCTGAAACTGAATGACTTGTGGCTATTTCAATTCAAGGTCCAAAGCAACGGGTACGCAACGGAACACCAATGCTCATTGCAGATCGGCAAAGGCGGTGTGCAAGCGGGTGATTGAGTCTTCGACCAGCGCCCTTTGGGTTGCGATATTAAAACGGACGAATTCGCGCCCGCCCTGCCCGAATGTTTCACCTATGCCGCAGGCGATCCGCGCGTCTTGCTTCACCCGTTTCAGCACTTCTGTTGGGCCCATTCCAGTGTCGGAGAAATCAACCCACGGCAGATAGGTGCCTTCCAAAATCATGGATTTGGCCCCGGGAATGCTGCTGATACCGGCGTCAAAAATCCTGCGATTCTCGTCCAGATAGATCATCAGCGCATCCAGCCACTCTGCCCCGGCGGGCGAAAAAACCGCCGTTGCCATATGCATGCCAAAAGCGTTGGGCGAAATACCGAAGGCAAACATCTTTTCTGTAAATTCCTCGCGAAGGCCCGCATCCGGTATGATGATATTTCCGGTGTGAATACCTGCCAGATTAAAGGTCTTGGTCCCGCCGGTCAGCACCGCCAATCGATCTGAAATGGCCGGTGCGGCCAGCGCCATGATCGTGTGCTTATGTCCGGGAAATGTCAGATCCGCATGAATTTCGTCGCTGACCAGCATCAGATCGTTTTTGACACAAAAATCCGCCAGCTGGCGCAGCTCGTCCGCTGTCCAGACCTGTCCGCCGGGATTGTGCGGCGAACACAGGATCAGCATCTTTTCATTACCGGTCAAAAGACTTTGCGCCAGATCGAAATCCATCACATAGCGGCCATTTTCCTGTGGCATCGGAACTTCAAGCACCTGACGGTCCGCCGCTGCCAGAACTTTGTAAAACACATAATAAATCGGCGTGAACATGATCACCGTATCGCCCGGATCAGTCCACGTATCCACGCACAGCATGGTCCCGTTGACTGTGCCGTGACCGGAAAAAATCCAGTCCGGTTCTATCTGCCAGCCGTGCCGGTTCTTCAGCCACCACTGAATGGCGGCGCGGTATTCGGTGTCCGGGCCATAATAGCCGTAAATGCCGTGATCCACCATCTGCCGCAACGCATCGGTTGCACATTGCGGCGAGTGAAAATCCATATCCGCCGTCCACATGGAAAGCCCGCCCTCAGGCGCAACCCCGTGCAGGGTTTCCATCAGGTCCCACTTGGCAGAATGGGTATTGCGACGGTCGATCAATTCGTCAAAATT
>CAYZQS010000046.1:15005-18073 GCA_964480735.1 uncultured Rhodobacterales bacterium | reverse complement strand
ATCCACCCAGATCCCCGGCTCAAGAAAATCTGCGCACCGGTTGCCCAAATCAACGGGGAAATGCGCAATTTGGCTGGTGATATGATCGCCACGATGCACAAGGCACCGGGCATTGGTCTGGCGGCACCGCAGGTTGGGATTTTGAAGCGGCTGATCGTGATGGACTGCTCTGCCAAAGAAGAGGAACCTGCACCGGTTGCGCTGTTCAATCCGAAAGTCGTTTGGACGTCTGAAGCAGAAAATACCTATGAAGAAGGCTGCCTTTCCATCCCCGATATGTACGAGGAAATCACCCGACCGGCGGAGGTTACGGTGCAGTTTCTGGATGTGGATGGCAAGGAACGGGAAGAACAATACACAGGCCTTTGGGCCACCTGCGTTCAGCATGAAATCGATCACTTGAATGGCAAATTATTCATTGATTACCTCAGCAAGATCAAGCGGACCATCATCACCAACAAGATGAAAAAGCTGAAAAAGGAAATGGCGCGTGAGTGACAGCCTGCGCAAATTTATTCCCTATCCCGACCAAAGGTTGCGCACAATCTGCACGCCGGTTGAGAAGATCACCGAAGACATTCACGCAATCTGGCAGGACATGATGGCCGCCATGTATGCCATGCCGGGCGTTGGACTGGCGGCCAATCAGATCGGCATTTTGCAAAGGCTGGCGGTTGTTGATTGTTCCGAAAAAAAGAACGAGCCGGTGTGCATGGCCAATCCGGAAATCCTGCAGGCTTCGATAAAAAGCAGTGAATATAGCGAAGCCAGCCCAAATCTGCCCGGTGTCAGCGCCATGATTGCCCGGCCCCGTGCGGTGACGGTTGGGTTTATGGATCAATTCGGCCAGCAGGTAGAGCACGAGATTGTCGGGCTGTGGGCCACATCTGTTCAACATCAAATCGATCATCTGAACGGCAAAATGTATTTTGATCATCTCAGTCCGGTGAAACGCAAAATGCTGCTGGCCAAGGCCGCCAAACTGGCCAGACGCGAGGCGGTCTGATGCGCGTGATCTTCATGGGCAGCCCTGAATTTTCCGTGCCCGCGCTGGACGCGCTGGTTGCGGCGGGCCACGACATTGATGCAGTTTACTGTCAACCACCCCGGCTTGCCGGACGGGGCAAGAAACCGCGGCCAACATCGGTGCAAATGCGGGCGGATGCGCTGGGTTTAACGGTTCGGCATCCCGAAAATTTTCACGACCCCGATAAAGTTAAATCGTTTGTTGCGCTTAAGGCTGACGTCGCGGTTGTCGTGGCCTATGGGTTGATCCTGCCTCAGGTGATATTGGACGCGCCAAAGAACGGATGCCTGAACATTCATGCCTCCCTTTTGCCCCGCTGGCGCGGCGCGGCACCCATTCACCGCGCAATACTGGCGGGCGACAATCAAACCGGCGTTTGCGTCATGCAGATGGAGGCGGGGCTTGATACCGGTCCGGTATTATTGCGTCAGGAAATATCAATCATGCCAGGTTCAACCACCGCAACCTTGCACGATCAGCTTTCAACAATTGGCGCGGAAATGATCGTTCAGGCGCTGTTGGATTATGAAAGTCTGGTTGCACAGGAACAATCTGCGGAAGGTGTCACTTACGCCGCCAAAATCGCAAAAGCCGAAGCGCGTATTGACTGGGACCAACCGGCGGAAATCGTGGACCGGCAAATCCGTGGATTGTCGCCGTTTCCGGGGGCATGGACGGAACTTAAAGGTGAAAGATTAAAGCTGCTGGACAGCGGGTTAGCAGCGGCCAAAGGCACGCCCGGCGAAGTTTTGGACCACGGCCTGACGATTGCCTGCAAATCCGGTTCCATTCGCACCACAAAAATCCAACGCGCCGGAAAATCGCCGATGGTTGTCGCGGAATTGCTGCGCGGCTTTGACATGCCCATCGGCAGCCAGTTTACTTAAAACCTTTTAATTCCGCGCTTTGATCCCATATAGCTGGTACAGATCAACATAATCCGGAGGCCATCGTGAAAATTCTTGCCCTTTTAATCATCGGCGCTGCCGCAGGCTTTTTGGCGACAAGAATAATGGACCTTGAAACCAACGTTCCCGTCACCATTGCCATCGGTGTTCTGGGGGCTTTGGTGGGTGGATTTTTACTGTCGATCCTTCTGACAGTGCTGGGGATAGCCGCCGGATTTATTGGTGCGGTAATAGGTGCCTTGGCGTTGATCTGGGTTTACCAGAATTACATCGCCAAGAAATAGCCCGAGCCGGCGCTATTTCTGAGGCACCTTAAACGGCTCCATCCCCTGCCTCGCCAATTCATCCGCTCGCTCGTTTTCCGGGTGACCCGCGTGCCCCTTGATCCACTGCCAGATTACCGAGTGCGGTGCCTGTGCCGCGTCCAACCGTTGCCAAAGCTCGATATTTTTGACCGGCTTTTTTGACGCGGTTTTCCAGCCGTTGCGCTTCCAGACGTTCATCCACGTGGTGATCCCGTCTTTGACATAATTACTGTCGGTTACCAGCGTCAGAATTGAAGGCTTTTCCAGCGTTTCCAAAGCGCAGATTGCCGCCATCAGTTCCATCTTGTTGTTGGTTGTCAGATCAGCGCCACCGCAAAGCGTGCGTTCTTTGACAACCGCGTCACCGTTTTTGGCCAGCAGCAGAACACCCCAACCGCCGGGACCGGGGTTTCCTGAACAGGCACCGTCGGTGTAGGCGAAAAGCTCAGGCATGGGCCCGCATAATAATGTAAGGATCAATACCACCGGCAAGACCGGGGCCGCTTCCGGTACGCAAAACGGTAACTTTAAAGAAACCGGCTTTGCCAAGATGGTCTTTCAGATCATCCTCACTGTAATAAGCGTAAAACCGCCCCAGCCGGTCGCGTTTCTCGCCCTTTCCGGTTTTCATGCCAAGGTGCAAAATACCGCCGGGTTTCATGGCGGTCCGGATCTGGACCAGATGCCTGTCAAAACTGGATTTGGGCGCATGCAGCAAGCTGAAATTTGCAAAAACGCCGTCATAAAGACCCACCGCGTCAAGTTGGTCGAATGTTTTAAGCTGTGCGTTCACGCCAAATTTTGCCTGCGCAGATTTCACCATATCGG
>CAYZQS010000046.1:0-14905 GCA_964480735.1 uncultured Rhodobacterales bacterium | reverse complement strand
CCATCAAGCGCCCGCCAGTCAATATCCACAGCCCGCTGAACAAGCTGAGCGTAAGAGCATCCGGCGTTGCGCGCCACCTCCACCAGACGCTTTGAATTAGACGAATTCGGAGCGCCAATCACCAGCAGCGCCGTCACCTTGGACGCAACCGCCTTTACCGCGTTTTGCCGGTTGGTCGTGGCATAACAGATGTCTTCTTTTCGTGGTCCAACGATGTTTGGAAATCGCTCGATCAACGCTGAAACAATATTTGCGGTATCGTCCACTGACAGCGTGGTTTGGGTTATATAGGCCAGCTTTTCGGGGTCTCGGGGGCGCAGGTGTGCCACGTCTTTCACGGTTTCAACCAGCAGAACCTCGCCATCCGGCAACTGGCCCATCGTGCCGATTGTTTCAGGATGCCCGGCGTGGCCAATCATCGCCATTTGCCGGCCGTGCGCGCTGTGCCGTTCTGCCTCGCGGTGGACCTTGGACACCAGCGGACAGGTGGCATCGACAAAAATCATGTTTCGCGCCTGTGCGTTGGATGGCACTGATTTTGGCACCCCGTGGGCCGAAAAAATAACCGGCCGGTCATCGGGACATTCTGACAGTTGTTCCACAAATACCGCGCCCTTGTCGCGCAACCCGTCGACCACAAATCTGTTGTGCACAATTTCGTGGCGCACAAAAACCGGCGCGCCCCATTTTTCCAGTGCCAGTTCGACGATCTTTATGGCCCGGTCAACGCCGGCGCAAAACCCGCGCGGGGCAGCCAGATAAAGGGTCAGCTCAGGTTTGCCCATTTGATCAGCTTGCCTGTTCTATTATCTTGATCAGTTCCATAAACTTTGTGCGCTGTTCACCCGCATCGCCTGAATTAATCGCGTCCTCGATACAATGGGAGGTGTGATCCTCGATCACCAGCTTTTCAACCGCCTTTATTGCAGACTTTATGGCGGCGGTCTGGCCCAGCACGTCCACACAATACCGATCCTCTTCGATCATCCGGGCAATGCCACGCACCTGGCCTTCGATACGGCTAAGGCGTTTCAGCGCGGCGGATTGGTTGTGTTTCATGACAAGCCTCAAAACTGTACTGCGATTTTCCGCACTCTATAGCCCAAGGGGGTATCCAACAACAAAAACCCCCAACCCGAATTGCCGGATCAGGGGTTTTCAGTTAAACACGCGGGCTATTCGTCCGCGAATTCCACCTCAGTCGGTGCTTCCGGCTCTGGCCGCGGAGGTCTGCCGATCACGTCCTTAAGCTCTTCAAGTTCGATAAAATTATCGACCTGACGCCGCAGATCATCAGCGATCATCGGCGGTTGCGATCGGATGGTAGACACCGCCGAAACCCGCACACCTTTGCGCTGCAACGCCGCAACCAGAGGTTTGAAATCGCCATCTCCTGAAAAGATCACGATGTGATCCACATGTTGGGCCAGCTCTAACGCATCGACGGCCAGTTCGATGTCCATGTTCCCTTTCACCTTGCGCCGCCCCATGGAATCAGTGAATTCCTTGGCGGGTTTGGTGACCATGTTAAAGCCATTGTAGTTCAACCAATCCACCAACGGCCGGATCGGGGAATATTCATCGTTTTCCAACAGCGCGGTGTAATAAAATGCCCGCAGCAACTTGCCGCGGCGCATGAATTCCGTGCGCAAAAGTTTGTAATCGATGTCAAATCCCAAAGCCTTGGCTGCAGCGTAAAGGTTAGAACCGTCGATAAAGAGGGCAAGCCTCTCATCCCGGTAAAACATAATGTTTCCTTTCAAATGTAAGACCCATCGATAATTTTGAGTGGAATTTAGTTGTAACTAGCGATGAAGCTATGAAGTAATAAATAGAGAGAATTCCAGTTGCTGCAAGTCAAAAGTTGTCACCATATGGTTAATAAATACCTGATCGCTTTGGGGACAAATTTGCCTTCAATAGCCGGGGGAGCTGACGAGACGTTAACTTTCGCGATACGATTGCTGGAAGACCGGCAGCTTAAGGTTACAGCGCAAAGCAGGTTTTTTGTAACACCGGCGTTTCCAGCCGGAGCCGGGCCGGACTTTTTGAATGCGGCCATAGAAGTTGAGACGGAATTGCCGCCGGACAGGCTGATCGGTGAACTACACGAAACAGAGCAGTCACTGGGCCGCACCCGAAAACAGCGCTGGGCCGCACGGGTTCTGGATTTGGATTTATTGGCGGCCGGGGCTACGGTTCTGCCGAATGAAAAGACCTTTAGGAAATGGCAGAATCTTCCGCTGGAGCAGCAGAAAACAACAGCACCAGACCAATTGATATTGCCGCATCCGCGTCTGCACGAAAGGGCGTTTGTTCTTGTGCCATTGCGTGATATTGCACCGGATTGGCGGCATCCGGTATTGGATAAAACGGTGCGTCAATTGGTGGGCGAATTGCCCAAACACGACGTTGCCGCGGTGGTGCCGGTCAGTGCCAAATAGGGGGCGTTTGCGATATTATTTTGCCAAGCTTTCCCTTGCCATTTGCTGGCAAACACCATAAATAGCGTGACTTGATGTTCCCAACATGCTTCTGGAGAGCCGAATGGCACGTGTTACCGTTGAAGATTGCGTTGATAAAATTCCAAACCGATTTGATTTGGTAATGCTGGCTGCCCACAGGGCACGCGAATTATCGGCCGGAATTGAACTGACGGTTGACCGTGACAATGACAAAAACCCGGTCTGTGCTTTGCGCGAAATTGCAGAGGAAACTTTAACCTCCGGTGATTTGCGCGAAAGCTATATTGAAAGCAACCAGACCCAGATTGAAGTGGACGAGCCTGAAGAAGATGCGATGGCGCTGCTTATGGGGGCGGAGCAGGATAAACCTGATGACGATATGTCAGAGGAAAATCTTCTGCGCGCATTGATGGAAGCCCAGGAACCCACCTAAGGACAGGCGCCGGTCCGTCGGCGCTGCCGCGTTTTGGAGCGGACCCCATGATCGCCGTTAATGAACTTGTCGATCTGGTCCATACCTATAATCCCAGTTCTGATTCTGAACTGATCCGGCAAGCCTATTCTTACGGCAAGGACATGCACAAAGGTCAGAAACGATCTTCGGGCGAGCCATATTTTTCCCATCCGATAGAGGTTGCCGCGATCCTGACGCAGCAACAGATGGATGACGCCTCGGTCGTGACAGCGCTGCTGCACGACACCATCGAAGACACAAAATCCACCTACACCGAGGTGTCCGGCCTGTTTGGTGAGGAAGTCGCCCAACTGGTGGATGGCGTAACCAAGCTGACCAATCTGGAACTGAGTTCGGCGCAGACCCAGCAAGCCGAAAATTTTCGCAAGCTGCTGATGGCAATGTCCAAAGACCTGCGCGTGCTTTTGGTCAAACTGGCCGACCGTCTGCACAACATGCGCACCATCAAACACATGCCTTTGGCCAAGCAACAGCAAAAAGCCCGCGAGACAATGGACATCTATGCGCCGCTGGCCGGACGGATGGGTATGCAGTCCATGCGCGAGGAACTGGAAGACCTCAGCTTTCACGTGCTGAACGCCGAGGGTCGCAACTCGATCATGCGGCGGTTTTTGTCTTTGCGCAGCAAATCGGGCGATCTGATTCCGCAAATTACCCAGGACATACGTAATGTGCTGCGCAAGCAGAATATCCGGGCGGATGTGATCGGGCGGGAAAAGAAACCCTATTCGATCTGGCGCAAGATGGAGGAAAAGAAAGAAGGATTTTCACGTCTGTCCGACATCTACGGATTTCGCATCATCACTGAAACAGACGAGGATTGTTACTGGGTGCTGGGGGCCATGCACAGCCGCTGGCGGTCGGTGCCGGGGCGGTTCAAGGACTACATCAGCCAGCCCAAATCAAACGGCTATCGGTCGCTTCACACCACTGTTTCGGGTCGCGACGCCAAGCGGGTGGAAATCCAGATACGCACCCTTGAAATGCACGAGGTGGCAGAGGCCGGTGTTGCCGCGCACTGGTCTTACCGTGACGGTCAGCGCGTGGAAAACCCGTTTGCAGTTGATCCATTTACATGGCTGGCCGGCCTGACAGAACGTTTTGAACAGGCCGAAAGCCACGAGGATTTTCTGGAACACGTGAAGCTGGAAATGTTTTCAGATCAGGTGTTTTGCTTCACGCCTAAAGGCGAGGTGGTCAAACTGCCGCGCGGGGCCACGCCAATTGATTTTGCCTATGCCATTCACACACGAATCGGGTCCAGCTGTGTGGGTGCCAAGGTTGACGGTATGCGCGTGCCGCTGTGGACGCGGCTGCGCAATGGTCAGTCGGTGGAAATCATTATCGCGCAGGGCCAAAGGCCGCAGGCCGCGTGGATGGATGTGGTGGCCACAGGCCGCGCCAAATCCGCCATCCGCAAATCCCTGCGCGAAGACCGGTTGGAAGGTTCCGTTCGGCTGGGCCGCGAATTTGCCCGGGTGGCGTTTGAACATGTGGGCAAGCGGGTAACGGACAAGGCGCTTGATACGGCGGCCCGGCATCTTGGGCTGAAAGACAGGGATGAACTGTTGGCGCAGCTTGGCAATGCCGAATTGTCTGGCACACAGATGATAGAGGCGCTGTATCCGGAACTGCTGCGAAAGTCCAAAGACAATGTGATTGTCCAGTCCAGCGCGATGATCGGTCTGAAGGCAGATCAGACAAGCGAACCGGCAGCGTGCTGTCAGCCGGTGCCGGGCGAGCGGATCGTCGGCATTTCATTCAGAGGCAAAGGCGTGAAGGTTCATACCATCGATTGCGAGGCCCTTATGGAATATGAAGATCAGCCAAACCGCTGGATCGACCTGCACTGGAGCGAAGGTAAGCACCTTGCTGAAAACAAATCCACGCTGGATATTGTGCTGGCAAATGATGCCGGAGCATTGGGGCGCATCTGCACGTTGATCGGTGAACAGAACGCCAATATTTCGGATTTGAAATTTTTGGACCGCAAGCCGGATTTCTTTCGGATGATTGTGGAAATCGAAGTGCGTGATATCGAGCATTTGTACAACGTAATGACAGCTGTGGAAGCGGATTCTGATGTGGCGGACATTACCCGCAAAAGAGAATTGGCCAAGGCCGGATGAAACTGTGCGGGGCCAGGCGAAATGGTTTTTAAGCGGCGCGATAAGTTGCCGTTTTGGCGTTCCGTCGGCGAAGCACTGCTGCCGCCAAAAGGCTGGGCGCGGGTGTTCCGGTATATCGGTCTCCGGCTGCGGCGATTGCCCGACACGCCTCATAAAATTGCACTGGGCATCGCAGTGGGTGTATTCGCCTGCTTTACGCCGTTTTTTGGATTTCACGTCGCCACAGCTATCTTGCTTGCACTGATCGTCAGAGCGAATTTTCTGGCCGCATTTCTGGGCACATTTTTTGGCAATCCACCGTCATTCTTTGTGATCGCGACGATCAATTTCAGGATCGGGCACTGGCTGCTTGATACCGGCGACGGCGCACACGCCGAAGCCCAGCAGGCCAAATCCGTTTTGCAACTGTTTGGCGATGCTTTTCTGGACCTGTGGCAGAATTTCAAGGCAGTGTTTACCTCTGCGCCGGTAGACCTGACAAACCTTGTTGATTTTTTCTATGGGGTGATGGTGCCTTACACCGTCGGCGGTATCGTACCTGGAATTGTAACCGCAACGTTCTTTTATTTTCTAACAAAACCGCTGATCAACGCCTATCAGCACCGGCGCAAGGGGCGGCTGCTGGAGCTTATCAAAAACCGCCGCAAAAAATCCGAGAACGGGGCTGACGGCAAGAAATGACTGCCGTACTGTTTGCCGACGAATCACTGATATCGGGCCGGCGTTCATGACGAAAAATCTGACGAAACCCCTTGGCCGTTTGCGGCTGGGCGTAAATATCGATCACGTGGCAACAGTGCGAAACGCCCGTGGCTGTGCCTATCCTGATCCCGTGCGCGCGGCCCTGCTGGCAGAAAAAGCCGGGGCGGACGGCGTGACCGCGCATCTGCGCGAAGATCGCCGCCACATTGCCGACCGCGATATTGAGGCGCTGATGGAAACGCTGAGCGTGCCCCTGAACTTTGAAATGGCCGCCACCGAAGAAATGCAAGCCATCGCCCTGCGCCACGTGCCCCATGCGGTGTGTATCGTTCCGGAAAAACGTGAAGAACGTACAACCGAGGGCGGGCTGGACGTGGCGCGCGAAGAAAACAAATTGGCGCATTATCTGGCACCGCTGCGCGATGCCGGGTGCCGGGTGTCCATTTTCATTGCCGCTGACCCCCGCCAGATTGAAGCCGCTGCACGCATCGGCGCGCCGGTGGTTGAACTGCACGCCGGTGCCTATTGCGACGCGCTACAGGAGGGCCGGGTGGCTGAAGCGGAAGAAGAGTTTATAAAACTGCGCGACATGTCACAATTTGCCCACTCGCTGGGGCTGGAGGTACATGCGGGCCACGGTTTCACATATGAAAGCGTGAAACCCGTTGCGGCGTTCCCCGAGGTGATGGAACTGAACATCGGCCATTTTCTGATTGGCGAGGCGATTTTCACGGGGCTTCAGGCCTCGATCTGTGAAATGCGCCGCCTGATGGAGGAGGCCAGAACCGAAGCATTTGGAGTTGGATCATGATAAAACGTATTTTTGCAACATTCGCCCTGTTGGTTTTGACAGGCGCTACTGCGGCGGCGCAGTCCCTGAACGCCTGCGATTGGGTGGCAAGCGCCTATAATGTTGTGGAACCCTGGCCGGTCCATACGGAAACATTTTCAAACGGGAACATCAGAATTGCTTTGCTGGACACGGCAGAGCCCGCGTGTTGTGCGTTTCACCTTCTGGTTTTGCATCCCGATCCGGAACTGGGCCGCGCGTGTACCGTGGTATCAGATCAACCCGGCCTTGGCTTTGGCGCCCTGATTTGGCGCGGGATCAACGCCACTTACAACGCAGGCAAAGGTTTGCGGCTGGATATTCCGGTGCAGGCTTACGACAACGAGACCGGCACCACGGACAGCTCTCCGGTAACGCTGGTCAGCATTCGGATCAATCAGGCCACCGGAATAATTGATTTTGAGTGAGTCATGATCCTTGGCATCGGCACCGATCTGGCCAATATCGAACGGATCGCCAAAACCCTTGAGCGTTTCGGCGACCGGTTTCGCGGACGTGTGTTCACGGACATCGAACAGCGCAAGGCAGAGGGCCGGGCGAACACCGCCGAGACATATGCAAAGCGCTGGGCCGCAAAAGAGGCGTGCTCCAAGGCGCTGGGCACGGGTCTTCGCATGGGTATTGTCTGGAAAGACATGTCGGTAACCAACCTGCGCAGCGGGCAACCGCAAATGCACGTGACCGGTTGGGCCGCCAAGCGGTTGGACAGTATGACGCCAAACGGCATGACCGCGCATATTCATTTAACACTGACCGACGATCACCCCTGGGCACAAGCCATTGTGATGATCGAGGCTCTGCCAAAGGACGGGTCTGAAGGTTGACTTCACCCAACCCAATAGTCATGTAGCCCAAAACAAATAAACCCGAGGACCAGCAGGAACATGGCAGACGATCCGGAAACTGAAAAAAATCCGAACAGCATTTCAGAGCTGGCAAAAACACTGGTGTACGCGCTGCTGTTGGCCGGTGTGATCCGAACCGTGTTTTTTCAACCGTTCTGGATCCCCACGGGCTCTATGAAAGACACATTGCTGGTTGGTGATTTTCTGTTCGTCAACAAAATGGCGTACGGGTATTCCTGGGCGTCTTGCCCGACCATTCGCGGCATCAATTTTTGCGGCTTTGCCAAGGATGTTGACGGTCGGCTGTTTGGTGGCGAGCCACAGCGCGGCGATGTTATTGTGTTCAAACATCCCTCAACACAGGAAGATTACATCAAACGCCTGATCGGTCTGCCGGGGGACCGCGTGCAGATGAAGGACGGGCGGCTTTACATCAACGACGAAGCCGTAGGCGTTGAAAGCAACGGCCTGTTCACAGAGATTTCCGGTCCGCAGGGACCGGTGGGCGGCTGGCCGTCTTGTGAAAACGATGCGCGCGAGCTGGGCGATGCCTGCACCAAATCAAAAAGCACCGAAACGCTGCCGGGCGGCGTAAAGCACGACATCCTGAATATTGCTTCGGGGCTGCCCGGTGATGACACTGCCGTATTTACCGTTCCCGCCGAGCGCTATTTCTTTATGGGTGACAACCGTGACAATTCGCTGGACAGCCGGTTTCGCGCCCCGCGCGGTGTCGGTTACGTGGCCATCGACAATATCGTCGGACGGGCGGACAGGATCGTCTTTTCCTCTGCCGGCCGCTCGATACTGGCGTTCTGGACCTGGCGTTCTGATCGTTATTTCAAAGCGATCAATTGAAGCTTTCGTCGGACCTGATGGCCTTTGCCGATCGTATTGGCCACCAATTCAAAGAACCCGCGCTTTTGATCGAGGCGCTGACCCATCCGTCTTTGTCTTCGCCAACGCGACCTGACAATCAGCGGCTGGAATTTCTGGGCGACCGGGTGCTGGGGCTGGTGATGGCAGAAGCTTTGTTGCTGGCGGATAAAGATGCCGCCGAAGGCGTGCTGGCACCACGGTTTAATTCGCTGGTGCGCAAGGAAACCTGCGCCGATGTGGCGGTCTCTGTCGGGCTGGGCGATGTTCTGAAACTTGGGCGGTCTGAAACCATGTCGGGCGGGCGGCGCAAACAGGCACTTCTGGGTGATGGAATGGAAGCGGTGATCGCGGCGGTCTATTTGGACGCCGGTATTGACGCGGCGCAGGGCCTGATATTGCGGCTGTGGGGTGACAGGGTTGACGCTGCCAAAGCCGACGCGCGAGACGCCAAAACCACCCTGCAGGAATGGGCGCAGGCCCGCAACCAGCACCCGCCCAAATATACGGAAATCAGCCGCAGCGGGCCGGACCACGCGCCTGTTTTCACAATTCAAGCAAAGCTTGAGTCAGGCGAGGCGTCAGAGGCCAGCGCCAGTTCAAAACGTCAGGCGGAACAGGCCGCAGCCGCCGCGCTGCTGGAAAAGGTCAGCGTCGATGTCTGAGAAAACCGCCTGTGGTTTTGTTGCCCTGATCGGCGAACCAAACGCCGGAAAATCGACTTTGCTGAACCAGATGGTGGGCGCGAAAGTTTCTATCGTAACTCACAAAGTGCAAACCACCCGCGCCCGCATACGCGGCATCGCGATTGAAGGCAACGCGCAGCTGGTTTTTGTGGATACTCCGGGTCTGTTTCGTCCACGCCGACGGCTGGACCGCGCGATGGTTTCCGCAGCCTGGGCCGGGGCGGCGGACGCGGATATCGTCGTCTTGCTGGTTGAAGCGCATCGCGGCATCACTGAAGGTGTGGCCGCTATTTTGGCGGCGCTGCAAGACCGCACGCCAAAGGGTCAGAAAGTTGCGCTGGCGATCAACAAGATTGACAGGGTGAAAAGCGAGGTTTTGCTGGCGCTGACGACAGAGTTGAATGCTGCTTACAATTTTGCCTCAACGTTCATGATTTCCGCGGAACGGGGCCACGGGGTGCAAGACCTGCGCATATGGCTGGCGGGCGAGGTTCCCAAAGGCGTGTGGCATTATCCTGAGGATCAGATTGCAGACGCCCCGCTGCGCCAGATCGCGGCTGAAATCACCCGCGAAAAGCTGACCCTGCGCCTGCATCAGGAATTGCCTTACCAGCTGACTGTGGAAACCGAAGGCTGGGAAGAGCGCAAGGACGGATCGGTCAAGATCGACCAGATGATCTTTGTCACCCGCGAGGGCCATCGGGGCATTGCGCTGGGGCCAAAGGGAGAGACGATCAAGGGTGTATCGATGGCGTCCCGACAGGAAATCGCAGTGTTTCTGGGCCGCAAGGTGCATTTGTTCCTGCAGGTCAAGGTCCGCCCGAAATGGCAGGAAGATAGCGAACGCTACACCGAAATGGGCCTAGAATTTAAAGACGGCAATTAGATCGTGCCGCGCCTGACCGCAGAATTCTGGGTGCAGGCCTATCTGAACCGTCTGCGGCTGAAAGGTATTCCGGCCTTTGTAACCTCCAAGGGTGACGCCACCGCGGGCAATGTGCTGGTTAAGATCAACACGCTGAACGGGCAGGCCAGGGTTTTTCAGCGTTCTTTTAACGCTGACGGTGCCCGCATTTGGGTGATCCTGACGGAAGGGGCTGAAACCGACGTTGACCAAAGCCTTGCCAGACAACGCGGGTTTGATCCTGACCTGTGGATTATCGAGGTCGAGGACAAGCAGGGGCGACATCTGCTTGGCGAAGCGGGCCTTTCGGATTAGCCTTCGCATATGGACTGGCGCGATCACGGATTTATCTTAAACGTCAAAAGCTTTGGCGAGACATCGGCGATTATCGAAGTTTTCACGCCTAAACACGGGCGGCATGCCGGTGTCGTTCGGGGCGGCGGATCACGAAAAATGATGCCTGTCCTGCAGCCCGGCGCACAGGTGTCTGTGGAGTGGCGGGCCCGTCTGGAGGATCATCTGGGCGCGTTTCGGGTAGAGCCGATCCGCTCTCGTATGGCAAAGGTTCTGGCGGACAGACAGGCGCTGGCGGGGTTGAATTCCATTTGCGGGTTGCTGGGTTTTTCCCTGCCGGACCGCGAGCCGCATCCACGGATTTATGATTTGTCTGAGGCACTGCTGGATATTTTGGGCCACAAAGAAAACTGGCCTGAAATGTATCTGCAATGGGAAATCGCGGTTCTACGGGGGCTTGGATTTGGTCTGGACCTCGGCAGTTGTGCAACCACCGGCGCGACAGAGGGGCTGTGTTATGTCTCGCCCAAATCAGGACGGGCGGTCAGCGCCGAAGGTGCCGGACAATGGGCAGAGCGGTTGTTGCCGCTGCCGCCGGTCATGCTGGGTAATCCCGCGGCGGATACCTCTGAGGTTTTGACAGGCCTGCAAACGACAGGCTATTTTATGGAACACTGGCTGGCGCATTCGCTGGGCAATCGCCCGCTGCCTGCGGCGCGGGGTCGGTTGGTGGCGGCGTTGTCGCGCAATTGGAGAGGATGATCATGAAATCTTTCGCGGCGATCAGAGATATGGCGGTGGACCGAAAGGGTGAAGAATTTGTGGCGGCACTCGGGCCGCCGGAGGTTATACCGCTGGCGCAGATGACCGACGACCGGGTGCTGTCTGAATTTTCAAAGCGCATATTTCAGGCCGGGTTCAACTGGTCCGTGGTGGAAAACAAATGGCCGGGGTTTGAGGCGGCGTTTCACGGGTTTGACGTGGGGCGCAACGCCATGATGACTGACGAGGATTTGGACAGGCACCTGAAAAACACAGATATCGTGCGCAACGGCGCAAAAATTCTGACCATTCGTGACAACGCAATTTTTCTATCCGATCTGGCACGCGAACACGGTTCTGCGGCGCAGTATATTGGCAACTGGCCACCGGATGATCTGATTGGCCTGCTGGATTTACTGAAAACGCGCGGCGCAAGGCTGGGTGGGATGACCGGCCAGTATTCGCTTCGTTTTATGGGGTTTGACGCCTTTATCCTGTCGCGCTCTGTGGTGGTGGCCCTGAATGGGGCGGGGGTTATTGACGGCGCGGCAACATCCAAAGGCGCACTGAAAAAGGCACAGGCCGCGTTTAACCAATGGCACGCCGAAAGTGGATTGCCGTTTGCGGTCATCAGCCGCGTGCTGGCGGTTTCCGTGCCGGATTAAGTCACTCGCCCAGAACAACCCCCTCGCGGCGTTTATCTGCCGCCCCGATCAGCACCCCGTCTTTGATCAGGATCACATGCAGACCGGAATTCAGATTGCGAATTTTGGTTTCATGCCCCAGTGACTGCAGCGCCGCTGCAAGAGGCGCCGCGTCTGAACCTTCCTCCAGATCGGTCGCCCCGTTGCGGTTGACCACATGGCCCAGATCAATCGCTGCCTGCGGGTCCATCCGCCAATCCAGAATGGCAACAATAGACTGCGCCACATAGGAAATAATCCGCGAACCACCGGGTGAACCCGTCAGCAGGATCGGCTGGCCGTCCTTAAATACAATCGTCGGTGCCATAGATGAACGCGGGCGCTTGCCGCCCTCCACACGGTTGGCAATCGGGTTTCCGCCGCGTGCCGGTGCGCGGGAAAAATCGGTCAGCTCGTTGTTCAAAATAAATCCGTGGCTCATCAGGCGTGAACCAAAACCGGTTTCAATTGTTGTGGTCATGGAAATCATGTTTCCGTCTGAATCAACAACCACAAAATGCGACGTGCCCGGCAGGTCTGCCTGCAGATCGGGCGCGTAAAGCCGGGTTTCGTCCCAGGGCGGCTGACCCGCGCGCGCCCGTTTCATCGCGCGTCCAGGATCAATAAGTTTGGCCCGGGATTTAAGATACGCAGCGTTCAACAGGCCTTTGGTTGGCATGTCCACAAAATCGCTGTCCGCCATATATTGCCCGCGATCTGCAAAGGCCAGTTTGCTGGCCTCGGTGAACAAATGATAGGCGTGCGCACTTGCGCCTGTGCCCAAATCAAAAGGCTCCAACAGCTTCAGAATTTGTGCAACAGTCAGCCCGCCGGACGACGGTGGCCCCATGCCGCAGACGTCATAACCGCGATAGCTTACACAAACCGGCGGGCGCTGTTTCACGCGGTAAGTGGCAAAATCCAGCATCGTCAGGATACCGGTGTTCGTATCCGTGCGGGTTGTGTGGATTATGTCCTGCGCGATCCCGCCGCGATAAAACGCCCGCGAACCCTCGCGGGCAATGCGGCGCAGCACGTCAGCAAAAGGCTGGTTTTTCAGTATTTGCCCGGCCCGCAGCGGCTGGCCGTCCGGGTCAAACAGATAACCACGCATGGGGGCGAATTTGTCTAAACCATATTTCTGCGATCCGGCAATCGAGGCCGCCATGCGCGGTGACACCGCAAACCCTGCGCCGGCCAGATCAATCGTTGGCTGCAACAGGGACGCCCAGTCTTTGCGGCCAAATTCGCGGTGCATCTCCTCCAGCAGTTTCAGCGTGCCCGGCACCCCAACCGAACGCCCGCCAACGACTGCTGCAAACCAGCCGACTGGTTTACCATCATCGTCCAACCAATAGTCAGGCGTGGCCGCCAACGGCGCAGTTTCCCGCCCGTCCCAGCTTGAAAGGCTGTGGTTTTTTGCGTCCCAGTAAAGCGCAAACGCCCCGCCGCCGATGCCGGAACTTTGCGGCTCTACCAGATTGAGCATCATCTGGATGGCAACCGCCGCATCCATCGCACTGCCGCCATCCGCCAGCACCTTGCGCCCGACACCGGCCGCCAGTGGGTTGGCGGTGGCGACCATGTATCGGTTGGCAGTGACAGAAGTGCGCACCGCCAGCGCCGTTGTTTCCTCGGGCTGCTGTGCTTCCTGGGCTGTGGCGGGCAGGGCAAGAAAAATGAATACAAAAATTATCCGCAGCATGGCATGGCCTCCCCAATTTGGGTCAGAGGCTACGGCTTTGCTGGTGGCAAGGCAAATGGCAGTGGCGCCAAGGCAGGTTCAGATGCCTTCGGCGAGAGTATTTTTTGCAAAGATGAAAGGGCTTAGTTGGCGTTGTCCAGCAACCGCCTTGCGATCACGGTCGCCTGAATCTCTGCCGCCCCTTCAAAGATATTCAGTATCCTTGCGTCACACAGGATGCGGGAAATCGGGTATTCCAGCGCGAAACCGTTGCCGCCGTGGATTTGCAACCCGTTGTCAGATGCGGCCCACGCCACGCGGGCGGCCAGCAGTTTGGCCATGCCGGCCTGCAGATCACAGCGGCGGCCTTCGTCTTTTTCTCGTGCGGCGTGATAAGACAGCTGGCGGGCGATCATGATTTCCACGGCCATCATCGCCAGTTTGGACGACACGCGGGGGAATTTGATGATGGCTTTACCGAATTGTTTGCGGTCCTGGGCATATTTCATCGCCACTTCCAACGCGGCCTGTGCCACACCGATGGCCCGCGCGGCGGTTTGGATCCGGGCACTTTCAAAAGTTTGCATCAGCTGTTTAAAGCCTTGCCCTTCCACCCCGCCCAGCAGGTTGTCCGCGTCGACTTTAAAGCCATCAAAGCCCAGTTCGTATTCCTTCATGCCACGGTAGCCCAGCACCTCGATCTCGCCACCGGAAATACCGTCCGTGGGAAACGGGTTGGCGTCGTCACCAGGTGTTTTTTCGGCCAGAAACATCGACAGGCCGCTGTAATTATCGGTGTCAGGATCGGTCCGCGCCAGCAATGTCATCACATGGGTGCGGGCGGCGTGGGTGATCCAGGTTTTGTTGCCGGTCACGGTATAGGTGTCCCCGGTCTTCACCGCCCTTGTGCGCAACGCACCAAGGTCTGAACCGGTGTTGGGTTCGGTAAATACCGCTGTTGGCAGCACTTCGCCGCTGGCGATTTTGGGCAGCCAGTTTTCCTTTTGCGCGTCGGTGCCGCCACAAAGGATCAGTTCCGCCGCGATTTCCGAACGGGTGCCAAGCGAGCCCACGCCGATATAGCCGCGCGACAGCTCTTCAGAGACCACGCACATGGCGGTTTTTGACATGCCAAAACCACCGAATTCTTCCGGGATTGTCAGGCCAAAGACGCCAAGGTCGGCCATCTGTGTTATGATCTCCATCGGGATCAATTCGTCCTTCAGGTGCCATTCGTGGGCGTAAGGTACAACCTTGTCATCAGAAAACCGGCGAAACTGGTCACGCACCATTTCCATGTCTTCGTCCAGTCCGGTGGTGCCAAAACTGGCCACACCGGCGCGTTCCTGCATCAATACGCAAAGCCGCGTGCGCGCGGGTTCGGTATTGCCGTGGCGCATCAGGGATTGCCCGGCCTCGCCAAAATCAACGGCCCCCAGACCGGTGTCCTGCAACCGCGCGATTTCTCCCTGGCTCATGGGAATGCCACCGGACAACTGGCACAGATACTCGCCAAAACCGATCTGCAGGATCAGCGCTTCCATTTCGCC
>CAYZQS010000045.1:0-21970 GCA_964480735.1 uncultured Rhodobacterales bacterium | reverse complement strand
TGTCATTCCTTTTCTTCAGTTTACAGAAATGACACGGAATTTCTAACGCTCCCAATGAAATTGCTTTCATCTAATTCATCCAAATCAATTGATTTTAAGACCAGCATATCCCCAGCGCTTGCGCTTTCCAGATCAGAAAGATCGATTTCGGTGGCCCAACCCTTGTTGGTCATCCGGGCGGCGATATCTTCATATGTCAGACCATATGCTGACAGATCGATCTGATCGTGCTCTGGTTCAAAATCATGGATCATGTCTTTGCCACCACCAGGGCTGTAGGCAAAAGTGTCGCTGGCACCGTCCTCTGTCCAGTTACCACCCCACAGGTGATCATCACCGGCACCGCCTTCCAAAACGTCAGAACCGGCCCCTCCGACAAGTTTGTCATTTCCTGCACCGCCGTAAAGTATGTCGTCACCCTGGCCGCCTACTATCATATCCTTACCAACACCTCCCTGTAGGATATCATCACCAGAACCGCCAAACAGCTTGTCATCACCTGTGCCCCCTCTAATTAAATCGTCGCCGGTGTTACCGAAAATCTTGTCATCGCCCGAATCGCCGGCGAGAATATCGTCGCCCTGACCACCGTGCAGAAGGTCGTCGCCGCCACCGCCGTGCATTTCGTCATTGCCTTCGCCGCCGCGCAGATCGTCGTTTCCACCGGCGTCAGAGGTTAACTGAGGATCGCGGATCAGAAATGTGGACTCGGTGTCGACTTCGGCAAAAGCGTCGCTTGCGCGCGGATCACTGGCGCCATCG
Source organism: uncultured Rhodobacterales bacterium (assembly GCA_964480735.1). GTDB lineage: Bacteria > Pseudomonadota > Alphaproteobacteria > Rhodobacterales > Rhodobacteraceae > UBA5972. The sequence continues at coordinate 21,208 of CAYZQS010000045.1, read as the reverse complement.
TTTGAACCGGTAGTTTCAGATTCGGCAACAAATTCAGTGTAAGCGCTTCCGTTATCCCAATCCATATTGACCTTGTAAATCGCGCCTTGGTCGTTCGCGTCGCCGTCAAGATCATGATCGCCCCGGTTCATACCATAATAAAGGTTTCCGTCGGCATCTAGAAATACTGCTCCATAGGCGCCCTTGGCCATACCCACCTGCATTTCGCCATCAAATAACGTTCCAGTAATTGGGATTGATGTAATGTTCGGTTCACCATTTTCACTAATGTCATCAAGGTCAAAACGAAGAACTGCGCCGGATTCGCCGTCGGTGGCTGGGTATTGGACAGCATAGAAAGAATTGTCTGCAGCGTTAAAGGCAATGTCGTGAATTCTGCCAGTAAATGTGTCGTTGGGCAAATCATAGTGAGTAATGACGGGATTGCCGTCGCCGTCCAGATTGTCAACGTCGATGCTTGAAACGCGATCAAGAGATGAATTAAATGTCCACAAGTTACCAGCGTCGTCAAAATCGCCTACGAAATCGCCCTCCGCGCCATCGCCAATCCGGTAGACAGCGCCCTCAGCGTCAATCATGATCACATCGGCGAATTCTATATCACTGCCAAGAGCGTCTTTACCTTCGCCCTTGGCAAGGCCATAAATTAGATCGTTCTGTGTGTTAAAACCTATGGCATTAATGTTGAAACCCGCATGGTCTCCGACTTCTTCATAAGTACTGGTTTGGGTATCAAAAACTTTTAGTTGCCCGCTGATCACCTGATACAGATTGGATTGTCCCGGCGCAAAAGCTGAAACGTCTGTCGCTTCGCCGCCGATTTCCATCGACCTGTGGTAGGTGACGATTGGCCCGGTAGTATCGTATTCCAACCCATCTTCTGCCGGGTCTATGTTGGTAGCAACTTCGCGGAATGTCAGCTCACCGTTACCGCCAGTGCCTTCAATTTCCAGCGAATGGGACTCATAAACACCGGAATATGCAGTCACTTCGCCGACCACCTCGCCATTCCAAAGTACCTCTACTGTTCCTGCGACTGTACCCGCAGCCAGATTTGCAGCCATTTCAAATGTTAGAGTGTAGGTCTCACCATTGTCGGTTAAAACCTCGTGGGACATTGTAGGTTTACCATCATGTTCGCCTGCCGTCCAAGAAGCATCCGCATTCGTGAACTGCGCTATGTTTGTTGGCGTAGTGTCTCCGCTGTTGCCGAGCAAGTTTTCTCCTTCTATCAAATCACCATAAACCAAATCATTGCCGGCCCCGGCATTCACAATATCAGCGCCGAGACCCCCAATTCCGATGTCATCACCACCCTCAAGGTTTATTGTATCGTCATTTCGCCCGCCGTCGGCCAAATCGTTGCCGACGCCTGCATTAAGACGGTCCATTCCGTCGCCGCCATCAAGCGTGTCATCCCCACCGCCCGCCAGCAGTACGTCCCGTCCGGAATCGCCCACTAAAACATCGTCGTCTGTCCGGATTGGTCCATCACTTGCGGCCTGAGCGGACGCATCATAAACCCATTCGCCGTCAACCAGTTTCCATTCTGCGCCGGCGCCGTCACCCACCAGCAGGTCATTGCCCTGCATTCCTTTGATTAGATCATTGTCTGCCCCGCCTTCAAGGCGATCATTGGTGTCGTTTGCATCCATATAACTGCTGGAATTTACATCGGCAGATTCTGTTGCTTCTTTCAGCTCTGATTCATAGTGGGCATTCAAGACCTCAACACTGGCCTCGCCGATGTCCACTGTAAATATTGCGTCATCGAAATCCCGGTCGCCACCTTTCCAAAGATCCTCAAACCCAATTTGAATCTCTCCACTATCGCCCTGAAAATAGCCCATAGTATGTTCAATATTGTCAGAATTCAGGGACGCTCGGTCGCCGTAGGCCGCCGTATGGTAGACTGCGCCGTTAATCGTGGTCTCTGCGCCGTCATCTGCAACATGTACCATCTGCGCGTCTGTGGAATTTACTGTCGCGGGTGTACCGTCAGGATTTCGGAACTCAAACGATCCGTCTGCCAGGCCATCAAAATCATTTTGCGAGTATCCGTTGCCCACCAGGAAAAAACCAATCTGCTCTCCTTCGGCCACGTCGTAAAAAAAGCTGCTTTCACCTCCAACCAAGTCACCGCCGGAATTTTGCAACGAAGCATTCGCCCACATAACCTCCACTTGCTGGATTTCTCCGGTTTCTGGATCAGCTTTATAAACGCCTAATGTGTTGCGGTATCCGGCTTCCTCAAATTCAAAAGTAACTGTAATCTGCTTGTTTTCGGCCATGGTTAGAAGATCAGTTTTGAACATGCCCTGTCCTGGCGCGTCCCCAATCAGCGTGTCTTCCCCGGAACCACCTTTGACTACGTCGTCACCTAAACCTGCAGTAATGTGATCGTTACCCGCACCGCCAGTGATGTTGTCGTTGCCCTTTCCTCCGTCGATAATGTCTGCACCGCCGGTTCCCGCCAGGTTGTCGCTTGTGCCTGTTCCTGTAATTTCTGCCATATTTTGCCTCCATAATTTAGACAGCAAGATCATGGCCAAGAATTTAGATTTTGTTACAGAATGCGAAGCAGATTATCCGATTCAATAATAATTTTAAGCGTATTGAATGCAGGCGGTGCTGTGGCTAAATTCCCGCGCCTCGAATGGGGTTGCGTCCAATACAGCTTCTTTCTTTTCCCTCATATTTTGGGCGATTTTTGGGAACTGTTTTCGCCTTCCGAAACACCGAGTGCTAATCGGTAAATTGCCATTTGATTCTAGGCTACAAGTTCTCCTGATAAATTCTCTTATTAATAAATTGTTGTCCCAGCCCAAAAATCCGTACCACTCAGGCGGAGTATCCGATCAAGAAGATTTGTTGTTAGGTTGGTATCAGCTGTTGTCAACTGGCGGGGGCCGACGAGATGCCCAATCGACGTTTCCTATTGGAAATCTGGCGTATGTCTTCGATTTTTTGCAATCCATTTTTGCGCATAAAATTTGGTTAAAGTAGGGTTCCAGAAAGCCAATGGTGCTGTTGGGTGGCCCAAATCAGCGTTGGAGCCTTGATTTTGTGTCAGACGCCTTCACCGACAGTCGGCGGATTCGAATTCTGACCATTGTGGATGATCGAACACGCAAGAATCTTGCGCTGATTGCTGACACATCGCTATCAGGTTTGCGTGTCGCGCGGGAACTTGATCGAATTATCGTTGAACGTAGAATGCCGGGAACGTTTGTTTCTGACAACGGTACCGAGTTTACCAGTATGTCTATCTTCAATTGGGTCCAGAATACCGGGATCGATTGGCACTACAACAGCGTCAACGTTGACGTCGAAGGTACGAGATCAATCCGACAAGCTGAAGTCGGGTCAGTTCGCACCATGTTGGATCGGATCAAGGAACAGCATGGTATTGATCCAGAGCGATTGATTGCGGACAGCGCATATGGATCGGGACCAATGCTCGGATGGCTTGTAGATCGCGACATCAGCCCGCACATTCCAGTGCTTGATAAAGCAGGTCGCACCGATGGCACATGGTCTCGCACTGACTTTGAATGGGACCCAGAGAATAACCAATACATCTGCCCGGAAGGCGAACCACTCAACCAGTTCCGGCGCAACTACTCAGATGCGAACCGAGGCCCCAGCGGCAAGGGTGTCGCCAAGTACCAGGCCCTGATGCATGCCTGCCAGACTTGCCCATCAAACATGAAGTGTTGTCCCAAGGCAGATGCGCGCAAGATCACCCGACAAGAACATGAAGACGCCCGTCAGCTGGCCCGAGATATTGCAAAGACCAGGCAATACGCAATCTCGATGCAACTGCGCAAAAAGGTGGAAATGCTCTTTGCTCAACTCAAACGCATTCTCGGGCTGGGACGTCTAAGATTACGCGGCCCATGCGGTGCAAATGACGAATTCCTCCTTGCTGCCACTGCCCAAAATCTCCGCAAACTGGCCAAGACCTTTTCCGCACCGCAGCAAACGCGCAAAGCCTGATCAGAAAGGCGCGCGCGCCGTGTCCGACGTCCAACTTTCTGCTCCTGCAACACGTTGTTGTTCAACAGAATCGGCGGGAAGCGGACTATCGCTGCGAAAGTACTCATCGGCTACTATTGGGAATGGAAACTGCCGTTGCCAATATTCGAGAAAAGGCAGCCTTTTTGCCCAGAACCAGGCCTCAACAGGTCAGTCAGTGTTGCCCCACAGAGTCTCCGGCCGGAATTTTATGCATCCTGCGGCATTTTGTGCCCAGAGCACCGGCAAAAAATGTTGCCTTTCAATGTTCTGGGCTATGCGGGGATGGTTGTGGCGGCGGCGTACCGTGATGGAAACCCTGCAGGTACTAAGCTCGCTTAGGCAGCAATCTAATCAGAATTTTGTCGTTCGTTGAACCTAAAATCCTAGACTTGCCACAGTGCCATCACGTTCGTGCCTTATCGAACGCGTCCCACGCCTTTTCAAATTTCTTGAAATCAAAACCCGGTTCCCGCGCGGGTACAAGAACAAGACGCTCTGTATCCTGCATTTTTTTGATCGCGTCGGCGAGATGACTGATGACATTTGTTGGCACCACGACAGCACCATGACGATCGGCATGGACAAGGTCACCAGGATTGACGCGTAGACTAAAAATATTGACTCGGATATCCAGCGCAGTGACATGTACAAACCCGTGACTTGGTCCGATTGAACCCGCGACGACCGGATAGCCTTCTGCCATGTCGCCCAAGTCGCGAATCACGCCATTGGTCAAGGTCCCGGACATCCCGAACCCTTTGTGAATAACCGTATTCACTTCTCCCCAAAATGCCCCGATGGCATGAGGATAGTCTTCATCTTCGATCACAACGACCGAGGGCTTAGGGGCCTCTGCCATCTGTCGGTAATAAGCCATACGCCGAGCGCGGATAACATCAGGGGGCTCTTTTGGCGGGCTTACGGCAGCAATTTTTGCTGTCGACGCATAACCAACAATCGCGGGACCATCTGGTGCCGAGCACAACATCGTACCGCGCGTAAAATCGTTGAAACCACGTATGCCCTGGGCAACCTCTATCGCGTTGCAAACGGTTGGCGTGTCAACACTGCGGAGCAGCGTCAATAGAGAGTCGTTCATCATTCCTCTAGCCAGCGCTGCAGCGCTGCATTTGTTGTTTTGGGCTGTTCCAGCGTGGGCATGTGGCCGGCGTGTTCGATGATTGCCAATTGACTGTGTGGCATTAAAATATGCATCAGTTCGTGGCGGTGAACTGGGCAAAGGACATCTTCTTTGCCGCAAAGGATCAGCGCAGGCAACGTCGCTGCACGCAGCGTTTCCTGTTGGTCCGGGCGGGTCTGCAGGGCACGTGATTGGCGCACAAAAACCTCTGACCCAAGATCGCCAGCCATGGACATGCACAGATCCAAAATCCGCAGGTTGTTGGGGCCTTGGGCCAAATAATTCGGTTTCATCTCGTCGCGCATTACCGTTAGCAACTCACCCTGCTTTACTTTTGCAATCTGGGGCTCTCGACCGGCTCGAACGGCGTCTGTTTCAGCTTTCGGATTGGTGTCCAGCAGCGCAATCCGTTCAACGCGATCTGGCGCGATCCGCAAGATCTCCATTGCTACGATGCCGCCCATACTGAGCCCTGCAAGCGCAAATCGGGTTGGCGCGGATGCCAACACTTCATGTGCCAGTTCGCTTACGGTATCACATGCAGATATTGGGGCGATGTGAACAGCACGGTGCTGAGCAAACACCTCTATTTGCGGCGAAAACAACCGAGCGTCACACATCATTCCGGGAAGCAGAACAAGCGGTGTCATGACGCCAATTTGGCCCCTTCTGCCAGCGCAGCAAGTTTCGCATAGGCGATTTCGGGATCAACCGCGCCATAGCCTGCAAATGTGCCAAATCCACAATCTGAACCAGCGATTACCCGGTCCGGACCGACAATGTCTTTGAACCGTTCAATCCGCTGCGCGACCAGCTCTGGGTGCTCAACAAAGTTGGTGGTCGTATCTATCACGCCGGGAATAAGAATTTTTCCGTCTGGAATATCGTCTTTACGGTCCCGGAAAACCGTCCACTCATGCCCGTGGCGGGGATTGGACGTTTCAAACAGAACATACTGTGCCTTTGCCGACATAAGAGTGTCAAACATCTTGGACATTGGAATGTCACAGACATGTGGGCCTTCATAATTTCCCCAACAAATGTGAATTCGCACTTTTTCTGCCGGAACATTCTGCAGGGCATAATTCAACGCCTCGACATGGGCGCCTGCGATCTTTAGAAACTCGTTATCGGACAAATCGTTAAACAGCATGTGACGCGACAGGGCCAGATCCGGGCAGTCAAGTTGCAGATCAAGACCAGAGGCGACGATGGCTTCGTATTCTGCCTTCATCGCATCGGCCAATGCTGCAAGGTATTCTTCGCGATTTGCGTAAAAATCATTCTGCAAAAACAAAGAGATAACACCGGGTGATGCTGCGTTCATAAAGCCGCGTTTGACGCCGTGTGCGGCCATACCTCCCCGGAGGTTGGCAATGTCTTTTTCAAGTTCGCCTTGCCCTTTGGATTTCACTTCGCCAATGCACATTGGTCGCGCGTATTGCGGGGTGCCGCCGTCATCAGCCAAGCGTTTCAGAAAACTTGGAAACTGTTTTAGGTCGGCCGGTGGATTGCGAGGGCTATCGCCGCCAAAACCCGTGTAGCGGTCCTTAACGTAGGTGGCATAACTTATCTTTGAGGTCTCGCCGTCGCTCACAATATCAATGCCCGCCGCGGCCTGTTTGCGTACGGTTTCATTTACGGCCGCGGTCATGCAGGCGTCAAAATCCGCTTGGTCATATTCTTTGCCATGTTCGCGGGCAAAAATAAAATCCACGACTTCTTGGATGCGTGGAAGAGAGCCCACATGGGTTGTAAGGATTTTGGTCATTATTGCCTCCATAAACAGAAATATTGGGTAGACCTTGCATAGGTAATGTGTGCACATCCCGCGTAGATGCTGTGCATTATCCGGTCCAGGTCAGACCCGCGGGATCATCGTTTGAAAACACGCGGTAAAGCGATGCTTCGCCGGTCATCGCGGGGTAAAGCGCGTGCACCACATTTGGCGGGATCGCCACCGTGTCGCCGGGATTAAGCGATGTCGTCGCCGCGTCAAAATCCAATCTCCAGTGGCCGCGCATCGGCATCAGGATTGTGTGGTGGTCATGGCTGTGCATGTCCGGCGCAATGGATGCACGCGACAGCAGTTCGACCTCAAAACCCGGCTTGTCACGCAAGATAGCGTCGCATCCGATCACCTTAGCTGGCTGTTTGTCTGACATGGCCATCATATCCCAGTAGCGAGCAACACTGTTTGGCACGACATCCAAAGTTGTTGGTTCCGGAAAGGCTTTCAATTCTTCCTTCGTAAGGATCGGCATGGGTCCAACACCGTCGGGCATTTTGGCGCCCTCTTTGGTATCGTAAAGCTTACCATTGTCTCCCAGAACGAGGCCATGTTCGCCGGCATCTTCAATCACTTGTGGCGCCCAAACAACGCCACCCCCGGCATCGTCGCCGCCAAGGATAGCCATAATCATTCCGTAGTCTGTGCCAATGTTTTGAAACCCACGAAAAATTCCAGTTGGGATATTGATAATATCGCCTTCTTCCAGCGTCACCTCTCCGGCATCGCCCCAACGACCCCAAAAGAACCGCCATTTGCCTTTGAGAACAAAGAATACCTCGGCGGTGTGATGCGAATGCAGGGAATTCCTGCATTTTGGCGGCTGGCCAGCTGCACCGATGTTAAAGCCCGGGGTTTCCTGAATGTGAACGTGTTGATCAGCGGATTCAGACACGCCACCGCCGATGATCGTAAAGTTTTCTTTTTGATCAGACCCCGGCGTGTGGGCATCGATAAACGCCTTTTTACACGGACGCAGATCGCCATAACGAACGATGCGTTTTTCCATCGCAGCGGGGGTCATTTTTCTCTCCTAAATCGGGGATCGATCCCCATTATCAATTTCATCAGATCACCCCTGAGCCATGAATATTTGTTTCCAGATCGAAACATGATCAAACAGCGTATATTCGCGACGCAGCCCGTAAGGCCCAAATTCCGCGTGGGTAAAGCCCATCACGTAAACCTGGGCCCCTGTGGGTTGACCAAACATACCCCAGCCGTCGTGCTTGCCATGCAGGCTCCAACGCACGGCCGCCCGGGGGGAAAGCATCGGGTCTTCGCGCCCGATCTGGTGTTCGATCTTAAATTCAGCGCTTGGGAAGGACGACCGCAGACCCATCCACTGTTTTTCGGTCGCCGCCCACGAGTGAACTGTTGTAGATGCGGGATGTTCTGTACAGACTGCACGGTCGTATTCGGCGCGGATTACGGACAGGTCCTTGGTCATGATGCGCGACAGGATATCAGACATCCGGCTGCCCCATTCATTGTTGTTGCCCTTGCCTTTATAGGGGCCTTTGACATCCAGTGACGGAGTGAATGGCTTTACACAATTCTTTGCCCCGCCTTCGCGTTCAATCAGATCGCGGGCGAATTTTTTTGTTTGCTTGCCAAGCTGTTTGACGATGCCTGCGGTATCCCGGATCAGCCATTCATCGTTGATCTGGCCATTAATTGCAGCACAATCAGCAATCGCGCGGATCACGAATTTCTTGCCGGTCGCTGGCCCAAAATAGCCACTGCCGGTATGGGTTCCCATGGTTAACAGCCGGTGCGAGGACAGAAAACCGTCGTCTTCGTTGCCGCACCAGATAACGTCTTCACCGGTTAATTCCCGGTTCGGAAACTCGGCCAATGTCGCAAGCGTGGCGTTGATCGTGCGTTGGTTCCCGATCGAAATACCTTCGGGAAAACGCATTGGTATATCCGCTGTGTAATATTCGTTTAGCGTCCCAATGCCCCGATCCTCCCAAATCTCTTTGGTGATCCCTAAAATATAGTCCGGAAAATCTTTCCAGCGGTCTGAAAAACCTCTCATTCGGTATCCTTTGAGAGTTGTTGCAAAGTGCTGCCCCTGATCACTAACGGTCCGTCAATTTCAATGCGGCGTGGTTTGATGTCATCTTGGTTGATCTGGCTAAGCAGAATGTCGATAGTTGCCTGCACCATCTGGTTCACCGGCTGGCGCACGGTCGTCAGATCATACGAAGCCCATTGCGCAAGCGGCACGTCGTCATAACCCACAATCGCAACATCTTCAGGAATGCGCAGGCCCAGTTCAATCCGAACCGTGTCCATCACCGCAAAAGCCATGTGATCGTTGCCCACAAAAATCGCATCCGGGGGTGTCGCGGTGTTCATCATATCGCGCGTTGCCTGCGCTGCGATATCCCGGCTGAAATGCGCGTCAATCACGCTGTGCGGGGTCATTTCTGCATGGCGCATCGCCTGACGAAAACCTTCCTGTCGGTCACGGCCGGTGGATGATCCCAGCCAGCCGCTGATATGGGCTATTTTCTTATATCCAGATGAAATCAGGAACTCCGCAACTTTGCGCCCGCCTGCAACATTTGCCGATGTCACGGCCGATATTTTCCGCCCATCCTGAGCACGGTTGAACATGACGATCGGAATGCCAGCGGCGGCGCAGCGCTCTGTCAAATCGTTGGTGATACTAACCGATGCCGTGATGATTCCGTCGACTTGATAGTCCAGCAATTCACGCATCACCTTGGCAACTCGGTCACTGTCATTTGGAACGGTAAAAACAAGAATGTGATACCCCTGTTCCTGCAACGCGTTGCTTAGATGTTCAAGCGCGACCGGATAAAACTGATTGTCCAGATAGGCCACAACCAGACCAATGATCCGGCTTTTGCCGGTGATCATAGCGCGGGCCAACATATTGGGACGATAGCCAAGCGCGTCGGCGGCTTTCTTTACGGCCTCCACAGTTTTTTCTGATGCTGACGCGCCCGGCGTGAACACACGGCTGACTGCAGACTGACTGACCCCGGCGCGCTTAGCGACCTGCAATGATGTAACACGATCTGCCATCAGTCGGCTGTCCAACCTCCGTCGATCATCATTGCGGTGCCGGTGACCAGAGAAGAGGCGTCCGACGCCAAGTAGACCACAGCACCCATAATGTCCTCAACTTCGCCGGCACGACCAAGCTTGATCTTATCAAGCACCCAAGCCTGTTTGTCGGGATCCTCGAAAGTTGGCTGCGTTAGCGGCGTTAGGATAAAAGTTGGGCAGATCGTGTTAACGCGGATTTTTGCAGGGCCAAACTCCAGTGACATGGCTTTAGTGAAACCTTCCACCGCGTGTTTAGATGCGCAATAAACCGCCCGTTCCAAACCGCCGACATGGGCCATTTGCGAAGAAATATTGATCAAAGACCCAGGCTTGCCCGCGGCCAAAAGCCCCTTGGCGACCGCCTGAGTTAGGAAATAGGCTCCCTTGAGGTTGATATTCATTACAGCGTCGAAATCCTCAAGCGTGGTTTCAGTGGCAATCGAGTGTCTTGCCTCACCTGCGGAATTCAGCATGATGTCAAACGGCCCCGCCTTTTTTACCGCCGCCGCCGTTGCTTTCACATCGGTGACATCCAGTTCCAACACCCGTGCCGACCATTTTTTTGTCCTGATATGATTGGCGAGTTCTTCCAATTTCTCTGTACGGCGTGCCGCCAGTGTTACCTCAGCGCCGCGTTCGGCCAGCGCCAGCGCGCAAGCCTGCCCAATTCCGGACGATGCGCCCACGACCAAGGCGCGTTTTCCCGAAAGATCAAAAGAAGGGGTTTGCGGGAATTTAGGCACAGTTTTTGGCTCCGGTGGAAATTTCAGACCAACGGCGTTTCCGCGTCTGTGGATTGTCGAAAGGGACCGACCTGTTCATGTCTCGATCCCCCTTGCGCTGGCCTGTACGCGCATCCGAGCAAACAGATCGACACCAAATTGCGCAAAAAGGTCGATCATATCCACAAACACCCAATTCTCGGTCAGTTTGTCACCGCTGCGCAGCCAGAAATCGATGCCGCTGAATTCGATCTGTCTTTGGGTTGCTGGCTGGTCGAGATAGGGTCCGGTATGGGTTGCACGCACGCCAGCAACGCCCGACGCGCCCAAAAGACGGCCCTCGGCGATTAACGAGTCCAAATCCTGAACTTTGCGGTCGGGAAAGGCTGTAAGCCAAGGTTTTTGGTGCAATGTTTCAAATTCCGAAAATGACAAGCAGGCTCCAATGCCGCCCGGTCCATACCATTTCAGGTTGGGATGGAAAAAGCCCGCCATGCCCATTTTGGCAAGATCCTTTTGATCAAAATTATTCAGCCCGCTATACGTAAATTCGCGCCCGAAATTCAGTGTTTCGCAGGTTTCTTTTTCGTCTTGCGGGGCAACCAACAACCCGTCGAAGTCTGTCGGTGCCGGGTAAACATGCGCCGCACCACGGGGCGCGGGTAAAACAGGCAGGCCGATCTGCTCAAACCAGTCCACAAAATCAATGATTGTGTGCGCCTGGACGATTTCCTCGCCGTCAAATCTCAGAAACTCACCCCACCGGATGCGCACAGGGTGGCCCGCCGCTGGAATGCCAAGAAACGATCCAGACTGCAGACCGGACAGGTAGCCGGTTCCGCAAACCCAATAACGTCCATCCGGGCTGCCGTCAGCATTCCCCGAAGATGCGCAACCAAAAAACAAATGCGTTTCACGCTTCAGAACCGGGACCGCCCGTTTGAGAGGTGCCCAAAATTCTTCTGCCATAACGCCGGCACCTTCGATCCGACCAATCGGCGCAGGTCCGTTCCAAACGAAATCCGGGCTAAGATGAGCCGTGCAAACCTGCCGTGCGGCAGGCGGCCCAACACCGTCAAGCGCCTCCCAGAACGCCAGAACTTTACCCTTGTTGCGTTGATTTTCTGTATTACGTTGCAACATGGTTATTCCGCAGCTTTTCCGTAGGCGATGTTCCTGCCGCCATAGCGCCGGACCCTTAAATTGCATTGCTCAGCGTGCCCGACAAATCCCTCCAGCAAACACAGACGCGAGCCGTAAGCACCGATTTTGGCGGCCGCCTCGTCTGTTGTAATTTTCTGATAGGAATGGGTCTTCAGGAATTTGCCAACCCAAAGCCCACCGGTATACCGCCCGGCTTTTTTCGTCGGCAAGGTGTGGTTTGTGCCAATAACCTTGTCACCAAACGACACGTTGGTTCGCGGCCCCAAAAACAGCGCACCGTAGCAGGTCATGTTGTCCAAAAACCAGTCGTCGCGGTCTGTCATCACCTGCACGTGTTCAGACGCAATATCGTCTGCGACCGCAAGCATTTCGTCGTAGGTGTCGCACAGGATCACCTCGCCGTAAATTTCCCAACTGACCCCTGCGGTGCCTGCGGTTGGCAAGATTTCCAAGATGCGATCAATTTCAATCAGTGTCTGCTTGGCCAGTTTGCGCGAATTTGTCACGAGCACGGCGGGAGAGTCATATCCGTGTTCGGCCTGGCCAAGCAGATCGGTGGCGCAAAGCTCGGCGTCCACCGTGTTGTCGGCAATCACCATGGTCTCGGTCGGACCAGCGAAAAGATCGATGCCGACTCGACCAAAAAGCTGCCGCTTGGCCTCGGCAACAAACGCGTTTCCGGGGCCCACCAGCAAATGCACGGGGTCAATGGTTTGGGTGCCAATGGCCATAGCACCCACCGCCTGAATGCCGCCAAGCACGTAAATTTCGTGCGCACCGCCAAGATGCATGGCCGCGATCACGGCCGGGTTAGGCTCGCCGTTAAACGGTGGCGTACAGGCGATGATACGGGGCACGCCGGCAACAGCGGCGGTTGCGACAGACATATGGGCGCCGGCGACCATCGGAAATTTGCCCCCGGGGACGTAACAGCCGACCGATTGCACCGGAATGTTCTTATGGCCAAGGATCACGCCGGGCATGGTTTCTATCTCTATATCCAACATGCTGGCGCGCTGGGCTTGCGCAAAATTTCGCACCTGGGCTTGGGCGAATTTCAGGTCTTCCATGTCGCGCGGGGCGACTTTGGCGATGATTTCCGCGATTTCAGTCTCGGTCAGGCGATAGGTCGGTCGGTCGTAATTGTCGAATTTAATGGCCAAATCGCGCACGGCGGCGTCACCGCGATCTTCGATGTCTTTCAAAGTCGCTTCTACCACGGCGGCGGTTTTAACGTCGTCTTCCGCCCGCTCTGCTTCAGGCTTTCCGCTTTTGAGGTATTCTATAGCCATTAGTCTTCCAATAAATCCGTTTTAGGAGAAGGCGGTATTTTCTCTGCGCGGTCATAGGCTTCCCACCCTTCGCCGTTGAAAACATCCACCCCCAATTGTGCGAGGACATGCGGAAAATCGACCATCACCCAATTGTCGGTGATCTTGCCTTTTTCGACTTTCCAAAAATCCATATATCTAATTTGAACACGCTTGCCGGTGGGTTTTACACCCATAAATGTACCCGAATGCACCGCTTCCTGGCGGCCAAGTGCGGCTGCCCATTCGCCCATATAAAGGCGGGCTTCATCCACGCAGACCTTTTCAGAAAAAGCCGCCTGAAATGGTTTTTGCCAATTGTTTTGAAACTCTTTCAAACCCCGCTTTGTGCCACAGCCGGTGTTGCCCATCCAGCTAAACCCCTCGCTAAAGAATTCACCGATATCAGCGATGCGGTGATCGTTTAAGCCTTCAACCATGGCTTCAATAACCGCCCGCGTTTCTGCGGTTTTCGACATATCTGTATCGCGCGACAACACAGCTTGCTGGGGGCGTTCTCCGGTCACAATAACCGATGAATATTGCGCCGGATTGGCTGTCAAAGCGGCAACCATTAAGTCTTTGTGATCTTTGGTCAGGTTGGTTTCGACCGTAACGCCATTACCGGCACACGCCGCCGCAGCAGCAGTTACCGCCTGGATTGCTGGAAAGTCGTTGGATAGAATACTGACGTTGCCGCTGGATATGCCGCAGCCCGCCGTTGCAGTGCTTCCTAGAACCGCAAGAACCCCGGCAGCAGTGATAGATTTCAGAAACATGAGTTTCTCCTTGTTGACATAAAGATCCGTTTTTGCTTACCCGCACACCGTCAATCAGAATGTCACCGTCGCTGACTTCCTCTAATCCAGCGATCATACGCATGGTGGTTGTTTTTCCGCAGCCAGATGGCCCAAGCAATACAAGAAACTCTTGATCGGCTATTGTAAGATTGAAGTTTTCTACGCCAACAAAAGAGCCCCAGCGTTTGGATAGATTGCGCAGTTCTATTTGGGCCATACCATTTCCCGAGGTCAGCAGCCATCAGTCTTGCATACGTTTGCAAAAACAATATACTTTTGTTGATCGCTTCTGCAAGAACATTTTGCATACGTCTGCAAAATGGCAGTATATTGCCAGTAAAGCTTTATAATCAAACAACAAAGGTAAACTTCATGTCCGGCTTTCAAACCGAAAAACGCGTGGTACTGGATTATTATCATGCGCTGGATACGGCCCCCGTGGAGAGAATCACGCAAATATTGCAGGAGCACACAGCCGACCAATATATGTGGCGCGGATTTCATCCATTTAACCAGCAAACCGATGCCGCAAGGGTTTCGGGCCTGTTTTGGCAACCCTTCAGAACTGCCGTCACGCACATGCAACGGCGGATGGATATTTTTTTCGCTGGCGACAACTTTATTGATGGTGGCGCGTCTGTTTGGGTGTGCTCGATGGGGCATTTGATGGGATTGTTTGACGCCCCGTGGCTGGGCATCCCACCGACCGGAAAAATGGTGATGCTGCGGTATGCGGAATTTCACCGAATTAGGGATAGTAGAATCGCCGAGACCGCGTTTTTCTTCGACATCCCTCATTTGATGATGCAAGCCGGTCTTAAGCCTTTCCCCCAACAAACTGCGGCACAATTGGTCCAGCCCGGTCCAGCAACCCATGACGGGTTGTTGTTTAAGGACGCCGAACCAAAGCTGGGTCAAATCACTATGAGCGCCGTGAACTTCATGATCGCCGATCTTGGAAATTGGCAGGGCGGCCTGCCTCTGGAAGAGGAACTCGCCCGCAGTTGGCACGACGATATGATTTGGTGGGGGCCCGCGGGAATCGGCGCCACCTACACGATCTCGCGGTACGCCCAGCAGCATGCAGGTCCTTTCCGCGCGGCATTTAGCGACAGATCGGGCACTGGCCATAAAGCGCGTATCGCCGAAGGCCACTACGCCGGTTTTTTCGGCTGGCCAAATTTTACGGCAAAGCTGGCGGGCGGATACTTAGGGCTGCCTCCAAACGACAAAACCACCGAGTTTCGGGTGATCGATATGTATCGCCGCGAAGGCGACAAACTGAAAGAGAATTGGGTTTTCATCGACATCTTGTATGTTTTTCACCAACACGGCGTCGATGTATTGAGAAACCTTCGCGATGCGACGGCACATTAAAAAAGCTCCCGTCAGCACCCATTTGCTGCGCGCATTCGATGCGACCGATCCAACGCACATAAGGAAATCCAGAATATCAGCCAATTCATAGTTGCAATCGCAAAGAACGACCGCCAGCCGCCCAGTCCTCAAGGCGTTCACAGTGCAGAAGATTGACCGGAATGGCGAAATCTGTTGAAAAACTCTTACTTGATTGGATGCCCATTCACTGATTCAATTTCCACATTGATTTGGGGATTGAGCGATGATGGGACCGAAACAAGACGCGCAGCCAGCACTGTTTTATGAGTTCTCGCTTGAAGATCACATCCCACAGGGTCACCTGCTGCGCTCAATTGACCGTTTCGTCGATCTGAGTGACATCCGTCAATTTCTGGCGAACTTTTACAGTCACACAGGTCGCCCGTCGATTGATCCCGAACTTCTGATCCGAATGCTTTTGGTTGGATACTGCTTCGGCATCCGATTCAAGCGGCGGCTGTGCGAAGAGGTTCATCTGAACCTGGCTTATCGTTGGTTTTGTCGCCTCGATCTGTCTGATCCAGTCCCCAACCACTCATCCTTTTCCAAGAACCAGCACGGTCGATTCCGCGAGCGCGAACGGCTACGCCATCTGTTCGAGAAGACTGTTGCGCGGTGCATCGAAGACGGTTTGGTCAGCGGACAACGTCTTGCAGCGGCCGCAAGTCTGAGTCATTGCCCGTCAGGGTTTGCAAAGCAAATCCCGAGAGGGGAGGCCGACGCCAACAAGCAGAACTCCTCGCCAAAGGAAGATTGGGACCACAGCGTCATTGATCCAAACGAAGCGCCGCGTGCTGTGAAGGAGTATTTGGATGCCTTGGATGGCGCAGCCTTCGGCGCAGCATCCAGGGTTGAACCCAAATTTACGTTCCATTCCGATCCATCCAGCCGGTGGACTGCCGCCCGCAAAGGTCCAGCGTTCTTTAGCTATTCCCCTAATTATCTGATTGATACCGACAACAGCGTCATCGTTGATGTCGAAGGTACGAGATCAATCCGACAAGCTGAAGTCGGGTCAGTTCGCACCATGTTGGATCGGATCCGCTACAAGGAAAACTGAATGCTCGCAAGGTTTGTTCCAAACATCTGCTGCAAAAAGCCTTTCTAGCGTACACTCCGGTCAGGGCATGGCATCGGATTTTGGCAGGTCCGGATCCATAACATCCCAAGGCCGAGCGGTACTGACAAAGATATCGCGGCTGGGGGAATACCAGCTGGGGTCATCCAGACTTCCTGCGTAAAGCACGATCGTGCCGTCACTCGCGCCATTGTTCAGGAACAAAGGCGAGCCGCATGTCGCACAGAACCCCCGGCGCATGGTATGTCCTCGGTCGGCTTTGCGTTCAAACCAGCTCGGCTCACCCTTTTCGATCTTGAAGTCGGTTTGTTTGACCAGAACTGCGGGGAAATAAGCACCGCCGGTCGCCTGCTGACAATGGCGGCAATGGCAGTTGCCCATGTATCGCGCCGGGCCGAAAGAACTGTAGCGAATGGCGCCGCAGGCACAACCGCCTGAAAAACTATCTGTCATGGTACCTCCCTAAAACTTTTTGCCGGTCGACCAACTCATAGTGCGGCTGCCAGCGTGACCGTCACCAGAGACCCTATCGATGAATAAAGAATGGCCCGCGCAATGGCATCAACCCGCACGCCGTAATTCAGTGCCAACATGAAAGCCATGACACCGCAAGGTGCGGCTGCCACCATCATCGCCGGATTACGCACCTCGGGCGCGAGTTGCAGAACTCCAGCAAAGATGGCCCAGGCTAGCAACGGGTGAGCCACCAATTTCACGCCGGTGATGGCCACAGGCAACATGGGTCGGGAACCACTGGCTTTCTGGCTCAGAATGATGCCGAGCGCGAACAGTAAAACTGGCGAGGCCGTGCCGCCAAGAAAGTCGAGGAAAACATCGACGCCCGTGGGCACCGACAAGCTGAGTAATCCGAAAGTCAGCCCAAGTGCCATTGCTACCAGCGGGGGATTTCGGGCGATCTTGCCAAGTGTAAGCCGAAGCGAGGCGTCCTTTGTTGCCAAGACATCCATAAGGATCAATGAGCCGCTGAAAATCAGCACGCCATCCATTGAAATGATGGCAACAATCGGCGTCACGGCTTCTTCGCCAAACAAAGTGATCGCGATCGGCAGAACGAACAGGATATGGTTGGTCAGCGCGATGGCCAACCCCAACAAAGCGGCCTCCATGACATCGGTTTTAAAGACCAGCCGGGCTATCAGAAAGCCGGTGGTGTACATCAGCAATTCGGTCACGAAATACCCAGCTAGCATGGCCAGGTTAAACTCTGTTAAGGGCGCATTTGCCAGCAACTGGAACCCCAGCGCTGGCACCGCGACAATCATCACGAATTTGTTCAACACCATTGCCATGTTGAAATCGAAAGTGCCGCGCAGGCCCAGGATATAGCCCACGGCACCAATCCCAAAGACGGGCAGCACACCGTTCAGCAGTTGGTCGAGCATCGCGAAACTTTCTGTCGTTTTGGGTGAATACTGGCGCGCGCGGGCTCAAACAAACCGTCAGCTGTCACCATGTTTCAGCGTAGGGACGGATGTCCAGCTCGTGCGTCCAGCCATCGCGCTGTTGGTGATGCAGGCTCCAATAGCTTTCGGCAATACTGTCCGGATTCATCAAAGTGTCTATTGGCAGGTCCTCGGGGTCCCTTCCCGCCTGGCGCAGCCGGTCACGCACGAATTCCGTGTCGACGCCAGCATCAATTACAAGATGCGCCACATGGATATTTTTCGGGCCCAACTCGCGGGCCATCGACTGTGCCAGGCCTCGCAACGCAAATTTGCCGGAGGCGAAGGCGGCATATCCCGAACTACCACGAACGGAGGCGGTTGCCCCGGTGAAGAAGATCGAACCTTTTTGCCGTTCCACCATGTACTTTGCGGCTTCGCGCCCCGACAGAAACGCGCCGTAAGCGCACATTTCCCAGACTTTGCGAAAAACACGTTCGGTCGTTTCCAGAATGGGAAACCGAACATTGCCACCGACATTAAAAATGCAGATATCTATCGGTCCGATCTCATGCTCGACATGCGCGAACATCTCGGTCGCGGTGTCTTCCTTGCGGGCGTCCCAAGTGAACCCTTCAGCACTGCCGCCGTCAGCTTCGATTTCGGCAATCAAAGGGGTAAACTTTTCCCCACGGCGGCGGCCCATAACAACGTGAAACCCGCCGCGCGCAAAGCGCCTTGCAATGGCGGCGCCGATATAATCGCCGGCACCGATAATCAAGCAGATGGGTTTTGAGATCATATCGACGCCCTATCCCTTTTCAGCCGCCACAAAGGCGGGTCTGGCCTCAAGCCTGTCAGCGTAAGCCGACAAGTTCGGCAAGTTTTCAAACTCGGCGTCAAGGCGTCGTGACATGATAACAGCATGCCCGGTGATCGTGTCCGCAATCGTGAATTCCCCGGCAAGAAATTCGCGCCCTTCCATATGCCGTTCAGCGGCTGCAAGCGTACGGTTTAGAAGTTTGAGCGCGCGCATTGCAATCTCATCATTGCGGCGTTCGGGCGGCAACAGAACGGTTTCAACCACGTAATTGTTGATAGGCGGCATGATCATGCCTTCGGCATAGTGCAGCCATTGCAGGTATTCTGCAAAATTCCGCGCTTCGGGGCGCGGCGCCATTGCCGGCGCATATTTGGCCGCCAGATACTGCGCAATCGCGGTGCTCTCGGTGATCGTGACGTCGCCATCGATCAAGGTAGGCACGCGGCCATTCGGGTTGATCGCCGTGTAGTCAGGGGCACGCATTTCCTTTTGACCCAGCGCAAACTTCTCCAGCTCATAGGGCTGCCCGATTTCCTCCAACAACCAAACCGTCCGCACGGCACGCGACTGGGGCGCAAAATAAACCTTCATTCGGGACCTCTCTTGGACCTGTTGGGTTTTTGCCAGACCTTTTTGAACAGTGGCTCGTGTGCCCGCCCCGGCGTTTGATTGACAAGCAGGAGACTTCAACTTTAGAAGTTAGTCAATTCAATAAATGAAGTAACTGTACATGAACCGCTCTGACCTGCCGGCGCAATCCTGCGCCATCGCGCGCGCCGTTGCGCAGGTGGGCGACGAATGGAAGCTTCTGATTGTGCGGGAAATGTTTCTCGGCACCCGGCGCTTTGACGATTTCCTGTGACTCACCGGCATGTCGCCGCACCTTTTGTCACAGCGTTTGAAAAAACTGGAAACCCAAGGGTTGATCCGGCGAGAAACTTATTCAGAGCGCCCGCCGCGCTATGAGTATCGCCTGACCGAAAAAGGGCGCGATTTGTGGGCGATTATCGTTGCGATGAAGCAATGGGGTGTTCGCTGGTTGAACGCGGACGATACGCCCGTGCAGATCATCCACAAGACCTGCGGAAGGGTCGTTAAACCTCAAATGACTTGCCCGGATTGCGGCGAACCGATGGACGCCCACGCAGCGTTAAGCAGGCCCTCCGCATCCTTTGATCTGGCACGGCAAACCGCAGGACGAGTAACCTAAATTCTGACAGAGATTTATTCTATGGACGATGAAACACTTGGCTTCGAGATTGCCGACGGCGTCGCAACAGTCACCCTAAATCGCAAGGACAACCCGGCAAACGCTTTGAACGCGCGCATGCTCGGTGGCTGTCGCGCCATCAATTAAAATGCGCTCACCAGCCGCAATTCGACGCATCATACGATCATAACCGGTCACTTCACCCTCCTAATTAGTAGCGTGCTCTTCTATCCATTTTTCGTACACAAGTTGCACGCTGGGCCTCTTCATTACCGTATCGGCGATACGCATAACGTTTGGAAACTCCTCAATTGAGGGCTGGCCGCGTGAAGGTTTGAGCCATGTTGTCAGCATGAATAAATATATGTCCACAACACTGAAGTGATCGCCAAGAACCCATTTGTTGTGCCCGATCTGATCGTCGATGATCTGCCAGGTCTCACGCAATCGCCGAAGACCCCGGCGCTGCGCACTAGGTTCATCAGCAAGCGTATCTGCGAACCGGTCCGGGTAGTAATCAAGCTGGAAAGCGGTTTGCACAGTGTTGGAAAAGTACACCAGAGTCTGAAGAAACAAGCCACGTTCCGGCGTGTCGAAAGCGGGTGCGAGGCCTACTTCGGGGTGGCGATCGCACAGGAAAACCGTTATCGCCGCGCATTCGTACATGGCATTTTCACCCCAAATAAGAACCGGCACCCAACCATTGGGATTCAACACCAGATGACCCTCCGGACGAGGCTTGCCCATATCGATGGTGGTCTCTAGCAGTTCGTATTCAGCCCCAATCTCTTCAAGAATGACTCTGACTCCCAGCGAAGCGCTTGCTGGAGCATAGTATAACTTGTAGCTCATGCGGTTCTATCTCCTGTGATCAACGTCCGTGTTGCTTAGTATGTCCATTTCTCTGTATATGGCCTGAGCTCGATTTCATTGCTCCAGGCGGAACGGGGTTGAAGATATGCGTGCCAATACGATTCAGCAACATCAACAGTGTCCGCCAGCTTCTCCCGATCGAAATTGTCACCGTAGGGCCGTCGTGAGATTGGGAGGAGTGCGTGACGCCAGCAAATCCTGGGCGCACCCGGCCATGCCGTGCAGCCGCAGGGTTGTGAGCCCTTCAATCAGCGCATTCATGCCATATCCCCCTGTGCCGCATACAGTATTTCATAGCGCTTGCAGTCGGCTTTGGGCATCACATGCAGCCGGGGATACCCGCACTCAGATACGCGAATGTTAACAAAACACCCTTTCAGTGAATGCAAGCAT
>CAYZQS010000044.1:20616-22039 GCA_964480735.1 uncultured Rhodobacterales bacterium | reverse complement strand
CCGTTCCCTCCGCCAGCTTTGGCAGGTCCGAACCGGAGACATAGGTAGCAGATTGTACCTAAGACATGGGTGACACCCTCGTGCCGAACGGGCAGGTGGTTTACCTGCCGTTCACGCCGGTCTTGGCAACTCTCGCAGGTGATCCCGCGACCAGAGTGTTTGCCGCCACGTCCTTTGTAACCAGCGCGCCTGCGCCCACAACAGCGCCGTCACCGATCTGTATCCCGTCCAAAACAGTGGCCCCCATTGCGATATAGCACCCGGTGCCGATACGGCACATGCCCGCGATGTTGGCCTGCGGTGCGATGGTGGTAAAATCACCGATTTTAGTGTGGTGACCAATTGTTGCCGCGCGGTTTACGATCACGTGCCTGCCGACAACCGATTGCGCCGCAACGATCGAGTTAACGCCTAAAACCGTGCCTTCACCAACCTGACTGCTGGCGGCAAAGTGGCACGACGGATGCAAAATGCGGGCAAACGTCAGCCCGAAGTTTTTGACATAGTCCACGTATTGCACGCGCTGGTTTGAGCCGATACCGCACACCAAAAGGGTGCTGGCCGGCACATTTTTCAGCGCGTCCACCCATATTACCGGCTTGCCCATAACAAGGGATTCACAGCGCTGCCTGTCCATATTTTCAACGAACCCCGAACACTGGTAATCGGGGCAGTCAACGATCAGATCGTGCAGCTCTTCAGCAAATATTCTGCTGCCCAAAATCATGACTGGTTTCAGTTTCTTAGCCAATGCCCAGCACCTTTTTCAATTGCGGGTTTTCGTGGATGGCCCGTGACATCACTTTTTCAGGCATCAGTTCGCTGATCGCAAACTGATGCGCACCGGCGGCCATAGCCTGTCGCTTTTTGTCGTCATTCAACAGCCTTAAAACCGGGTTTGCAATATCTTCGCCGGGGGCCGCCAAAACCAGGTTGTCCGTGTCAAACGGCGCGATGTCCGGTGCCCATTCTGAAACAACAACCGCACCGCACCGCATGGCTATGGACAGGCGAAGTCCCGGAAACTCCCAGGGGAATTTATGCAGGTTAACCAGTATTTTACAGCGGTTCACTAGATCCGATCGCGCGGTGCCAAAGCAATCACCAGTGACAATCTTTAACGAAAAATGTTCTTTTTCCAACCGGTGCCCGAGCGCTTTCAGGCGGGCCCTTCGACGGCTGCTTAAATTGCCCAAAAACAACACGTCGATGTCACGGATGCGGTTTGGTTTTGACAGCTGCCCGTGGCTTTCTACTGACCCGACCGGAATAAAATACGACGGTATGGAATATTCCGCCAGCAGGCGTTGTCGCGGCTTTAGACTAACGAAAACGTGATCAATCAAACCTGATTGAACAAGATAAAGAATATTTCGCGTCTGACGCCCGGGATACCAAAACGGATGCGCGTCTTTAACACCCG
>CAYZQS010000044.1:16834-20516 GCA_964480735.1 uncultured Rhodobacterales bacterium | reverse complement strand
TGCCCAGTTGTCCTGGCCCAGGACAAGCAGGCCTGCGTAATCGCCGAAGTCCTGTTCAAAATTGCCGGAATTGATAAGTTTGATTCCGACAGAGCTCATGGCATTGGTGACGCTGTCTACCATTTCAGTGGCGCCGGACGGGATGAAAGCAAATTCAATCATTGCGCCATCCATGCCAATGCCTGCGGACGGAAATTGGACGGTCCAGCGCCGAGCGCACCTATCAGAAATGCCCGGTACTTACGGCACTTTGCCGGATTTCGCTTTAAACTCAAAAGGATCAGTCCGCTGCTTGATATGTTCGGTTGCTGCTGCAATGCAGCTTCGCTATAGACCGTCAGGAAATGGATTGGCAGTGTAAATGACCGGGCACTGGAATTCTGACTGCCATCGTTGATATTTTTGATGCCACCTATGAAAAATAATCTCATCGTATTTGGACAGCCGTGCCTTGGCGATGCCGAAGAGCAGGGCGTTCTGGCGGTTATGCGTTCAAAATGGTTGGGCAGCGGGGCGCAGGTTGGCGAATTCGAACGTAGATTTTCTGAATACAGGGGCGTTGACCATGCGGTTGCGGTCAATTCCTGCACCTCTGCCTTGCACCTGTCACTGATTGCCGCAAATATTGGCCCTGGGGACGAGGTGATCACCACAGCCCTGACATTTTACGCCACGGTGAATGCGATCCTGTACTGTGGGGCGACGCCGGTTCTGGCGGATGTGGACACTATGTCGATGAATATTGATCCAAAAGATGTGGCCGAAAAAATCACCGCGAAGACCCGCGCAATACTGCCCGTGCATTTTGCCGGTCGGATCTGTGACATGGCGGAACTTTGCGATCTTGCGGACCGGCACAATCTGGTGATTATCGAAGATTGTGCCCACGCGATTGAAGCAGAGCTGGACGGCAAGGCGGCGGGGACATTTGGCGATTTTGGCTGTTTCAGCTTTTATCCCTCAAAAAACATCACCTGCGGCGAGGGCGGGATGATCCTGACACAGAATTCCGCGGCGGCTGCCAGATTGCGGTCTTTGGCCCACAGTGGTCGCGCCAAGGATATCTGGGCGCGTCACAACAGTGCTGGCATAAGCGACCGGCAGGTGACGGAGGTCGGGTATAAATATAACCTGACCGATTTGCAGGCCGCCATTGGTTTGGTTCAGCTTGCCGATATCAGCCAAAAAGCCGCCAACCGCCGGAAACTCTGGCAGACATATTTGGACAGTTTTGCCGATCTGCCTATAACACTGCCCGCCAAAGTTTCGCCCCGCCAAAAACACGCACACCACCTGTTTACGGTTTTGATAGAAAAGGATGTGGCCGGACTATCGCGAGACGACGCCGCGCTGGGCCTTAAGCAACTGGGCATCGGCACCGGGGTGCACTATCCCTGCATGGCAGAACAACGGTTTTACCGTGACAAATTCAGCTGGCGTTCGACCGATTATCCCAACGCCACGAAAATTGGCCAAACCACGCTAAGCCTGCCGCTTTCCGGCTGTCTTTCTGGTGCAGATGTCGCGCGTATTGTTGAGGGTGTTCATAAAGTGGTCCGGCAATAGCCGGTCCGGCAGGTTTTTCGTCCGGCACCAGCCGGTTGGTGCCGAAATGGATTTTCAGTGCGCCACCACAGGCTGTTGCAAAATAATGGACTTTTTTGAAATTTCCCCGTCGGTCAAATATTTGAGTGTAATCTGCCTATCATTCAAACTATGGATGGCGGAATATTTTGCGCTCTCAGACAAAGGGTAACACGTGACTGCCAGTACCGACGCATCAATGACCGCCAGCGGGGAGCAAAATCTGCCTCACGTCACAACGCCGGACCGCATGGAACAGTTGGACGGGCTGCGTGCGGTTGCGATTTTACTTGTTGTGATCTTTCACACCTGGTTTTTCCTGCAGGATATTTTGCAGCAGCATGCGGTGTTCCGGGATATTTCAGAAAACTTGCCCTGGATACTGGCGTTCATCCGACGGGGCGATCTTGGCGTTGATATTTTCTTTGTTTTGTCGGGTTTTCTGTTGTCGTGGCAATTGTTTAACGAGCGGTTGAAAACCGGGCGCCTGCGCGTTCGCAGGTTTTACCTCACGCGGATTTTCAGGATTTATCCGCTTTATATTCTGGCGCTGCTGATTGCTGCTGGCGGGTTGGGCCTGTCCTGGAAGTTTCTGGGCAATCTGTTTGCCTATAACATCTGGCTGGGTGCGCTGGATATTGTGTTGCCGTGGACGTGGTCGCTGTCTGTGGAACTGGAGTTTTACGCAATCGTGCCGCTGCTGATCATTTTGTTTCGCAGCGGCCCAACCACCACGTTTTTTACGGTCGCCGCCTGTGTGATGTCTGTGGTTTGGGTTTATTGGGCTGTCACGGCCTTCCCGCAAATCATCGAAAACTCCTATTCAGATTTCAAGATTGCCCGCAACAACAATGATTTGGACCTGTTTTTCAGGCTGTTGTATACCGCGATGCCCATGCGATTGGCGCAGTTTTTTCTTGGTATGGCGGGCGCTTGGGTGGTGGTTCACCGGCCGGATATTCTGGCGGGCATTGGGCGGCGTACATTGGCCTTTTTGATGGTGGTTATCGTGGTTGGCGCCTGTTTTCCGTTGTTGGCCAATCCTTTTGATGTGCGGGCCGAGGCCAATCCCACCATCGTTTATATCGAGGCGTTGTTTGGCCGGGTTGGATTTGCAACCGCGGTTGCGCTGGTCATCGTGTTGATGCAGGCGGATCATCTGCCGCGCACCAAACGCTTTTTGTCCTCTCGTTTGCTGGAACCGGTCGCGCGGTTCAGCTTTTCAATGTATCTTTTTCATCCGGTCTTTATCGTGATTGGTATCGTCATATTCATCGGGATCGAGAAAGTGATCACCGTGTCTGTTTGGCAGTACATCGGCGTTTTGATTGTCACCATTATCGGGTCCATGTTGTTTGGATATGCCACCTGGCGTTGGATTGAAGCGCCGATCATCCGCTACGGCCGCAGGTTGAACGCACGACTGGACGGCAAGATTTCCAAGCCGGTTTCCGTCGGCTGACCGGATTTCACACAAGCGCCGCAGGCGCCGGCAAACTCAATCTAAATTTGTGTGACAATTTCAGAATACCTTTGTATTGTGTGAGCCTACGTGGCGGGCGCGATTCTTTTGGCGGCCTATGACACAAATGGGAGAAAACATGAAACATTACATAATAGGGGGCCTTAGCGCCCTGGCGTTGTCTGCATTGGCAATCGGAGCGACGGCACATACCATTACGCTGGGTGCCGCGGTTTCGCAGTCGGGAAAATATTCAACCAATGGCGAGCACACCATGAACGGCTATAACATGGCCGTTGACATGATCAACGCGAACGGCGGCGTTGTGATCAACGGTGAAGCCCACGATCTGGCCATAAAATACTACGATGACGAAAGCACACCGGCCCGTGGTGCGGAACTGGCCGAGCGGCTGATCAGCCAGGACGGGGTTAAATTCCTGCTTGGACCATATTCATCCGGCCTGACCAAGGCGATAGCGCCGGTGACTGAAAAACACGGCGTGCCAATGGTTGAAGCCAATGGTGCCTCGCGGTCTTTGTTTACCAATGGCTACAAAAACCTGTTCGCCGTTCTGTCAACGTCAGAGCAATATCTGGCCTCGTCAATCACTCTGCTTGACGAGATTGCCAAAGC
>CAYZQS010000044.1:0-16734 GCA_964480735.1 uncultured Rhodobacterales bacterium | reverse complement strand
ATCAATGAACAAAACGTTTATGTGCCGATGCTGGCCATGACCCATTGTGACAGTGCGGATATTATCGGCAAATTTGGTGCCGGTGCGGAAAACACATTGTGTGCCTCTCAGTGGGCGCCAACGCTGACCTATTCTGATGAACTGATGGGTTCTGCTGGTGATTTCGCCGTGTCCTTTGAAAAGCTGTACGGTTATGCGCCTCCCTATCAGGCCGCTGAATCAGCTGCCGCCGTGATGGTGTTTGCGGATGCGTTTGCCCGTGCCGGATCAGAGGATCAGGCCGCCGTGCGCGATGCTTTGGCAGCAACGGACATGCAGACGTTCTATGGCAACATCTTGTTTGATGAAACCGGCAAGAACACCGCCAAGCCTATGGTTCTGTATCAGGTGCAAGGTGGCGAGTTAAAGGTTGTTGGTCCAACGCAATGGGCCGAGGCAGCCATCGTTCATCCGCGTCCGCAAAACTAAGCGGATAAAAATATTTACAGCGGGGGGCGTTTAGTGCGCCCCCCGTTTTTATGACTTGATCCGGGGGGGGCGAGGTCATGGACAAGATAATGGGCAATATCAGCCTGTTGACGGATTTCGCACCCGTCATCAATCTGGAGCTGATCGCCAACGGCCTGCTGGTGGGTGCTATATTCGGGCTTATCGCTTACGGTATGGCGATGGTCTGGGGCGTGATGAATATCATCAATGTCGCCCAGGGCGCTTTTGTCATCCTTGGCGGCTATGTTGCATTTTTCTTCACCGAGGGCATGCTGAACCTGATGCCCGGCAGCCCGCAAATTCTGTGGATCGTTATATCGATGGCTGTTGCCGCGTTTGCGATGGGATTATTTGCGCTTTTTGTGTTCAAGCTGGTCATCGAAAGAGTGCTGGACCGGGATTTGTTTGTGTCGTTGCTGGCAACCTTTGGTATCGAACTGGTAATGCAACAGGGCATGAACCAGGTTTTTACAGCGGAAGAGCGGGTGCTGGACGCGCAACTGCAAACCTTCGTGTTCCTGAACAACATGCTGAACATCCCCGGCTCGCGGGCTTTGGGGGCATTGCTGGGGGTTCTGGCAGCGGTGATGATCGTGATTTTGGTGCGTTATTCGCGCTTTGGCCGGGCTATGCGGGCCACATCGCAAAACGCCCGGGCGGCGCGGATCATGGGGATTGATACCAAGAAAGTATATGCCATGACCTTTGCGCTGAACGGTGCCATTTGCGGCGTGGCCGGTTCCATCGTGGCCTTTGTTTACATAATTCATCCGTTTCAGGGATTAATTTACACCCTGCGCAGTTTCGTGATCGTGATTCTTGCCGGTGTTGGCAATATTCCAGGTGTCATATTTGCCGCTTTTGGGCTGGGCGTTTATGAAAACTACGCCGGATTTGTGCTGGGGCCGGAGTTTCAAAATGGCATGGTTTTTATTATCGTTCCCATCGCGCTGCTGGTGCGGGCCGCCATCATGCGCCGCAAGCGCCAATATCTGAAGTAGGGACCAAGTCGTGATAAAAACATCCTCTTTGCAGTGGCTGATCGCGGCGGTTGTCCTGGGATTGTTCCTTGCTGCGCCACTTATTTTGCCCAACAACATGACGCAGTTGGCAGACCTCATGGTGTTTATTCTGATCGCGCTAAGCTGGGACATGCTGGGCGGGCAGATGGGGTACAATTCTTTCGGCAACATCCTGTTTTTCGGCGTTGGCATGTATCTGGTGGCGTCGATTCAGGTTTGGGCCGGCGGGTTTACTCTGGCGGTCTATAATGCGGCGGAGGGCGGCAACCTGTCGAGTTTTGCGGTGGACACGCCGACGTTTATCGCGTCACTTGTGATCGGGCTGGCCATCGTTGCCGTTTTAAACTTTTTGCTGGGCCTGATTGTTGGCTCTCAACTGCTGAAAATGCGCGGCCACTACTTTGCCATCGGCACTTTGGGGCTGGGTGTGGCGGCAGGTGAATTTGCCAGCACGATGCACATCCTTGGAGCCGGGTCGGGCATGAATTTCATCCAGCCGCCGCGCACGCTGGAACTGATGCCGCTGCTGTATTTCATCGGCCTGTTTGTGGTTGCGGTCTTTTTCATCCTGCTGCGCTGGCTGTATTCAACCCGCTTTGGATTTGTGATGAACGCCATCCGGGACAACGAGGACAAGGCAGAGGCTATGGGCCTGCCAACCGCCGAGGTGAAAGCCTTTGCCTGGGCGATTGCGGCTTTTTTCGCGGCGATTGCCGGTGGTATCTATGGGTCGGCCAAAAACTTTATCGACCCGACCGAAGTGGCGTTTTCGGCGCCGACAATTGGCGTGTGGATGCTGCTGATGACGCTGATTGGCGGCAAAGGTACGATTTGGGGTCCGATCATTGGCGCGGTGG
This sequence comes from uncultured Rhodobacterales bacterium, assembly GCA_964480735.1. Classification (GTDB taxonomy): domain Bacteria; phylum Pseudomonadota; class Alphaproteobacteria; order Rhodobacterales; family Rhodobacteraceae; genus UBA5972. The sequence continues at coordinate 14,366 of CAYZQS010000044.1, read as the reverse complement.
TCTTTCAGCTGTTTAAAGAGTTTTTCTGGACGTTCCTGTTTGGCTGGCAGCGGGTGGCGCTGGGATTGCTGATTGTCATTATCGTGGTGTTTTTTCCCGGCGGTGTTATGGGCGGCTTTGACCGCGCCCGCCGCGCCCTTGGATTTGGCAAGACCGGCGCTGAGGCAAATCCATGAGCGACGGCGAAATCATGCTGGACGTGTCGGGCGTTTCCAAAAATTTTGGCGGCGTGATCGCGAACGAGGATATTTCGCTGACTGTCCGAAAGGGCGAGATCGTGGGGCTGATTGGCCCCAACGGGTCCGGCAAGTCCACGTTGTTTGGCTCGATCTGTGGTTATCATCCCATTGACAAAGGCTCGATCAAATACCGGGGCACGGAAACCAAAAAGATGCGCACCGCCCATATCGCCCGCCTTGGCATGGTACGCACATTTCAACAAACCCATGTCTACGGCGAGATGGATTGCGTGCGTAACATGCTGATTTCGCGCCCGGTGCGCGATGGTGGCGTGCGGTCGCTGCTGCACCGGCCCAATCCGGACGATCTGACCCGGGCGGAAGAGTTGCTGGAATTTGTCGGCCTTGCCTCCAAACAGCACCTGCTGGCCGGCTCACTGTCCTTTGGCCAGCAAAAATTGCTGGAATTCGCTATGGCGCTGATGAACGAGCCGGAATTGCTGCTGTTGGATGAACCGACGGCGGGCATCAACCCGACCCTGATCAACGGGCTGATCGACCGGTTGAAACAGGCGAACGAACGTTTTGGCGTCACCCTGTTTGTGATCGAGCATAATATGCGGGTGATGATGAACCTGGCCAAGGAAATCCATGTTCTGGCCGCCGGACGGTTGATCGCCAGCGGCAAACCTGCCGATATCCAGAACAATCCAAAGGTCATTGCGGCCTACCTTGGAGGACATTGAGCGTGGCTGAGGAAAAGGCAAAAGGCTATCATCAGGGCAGTGTTGACACGGTGATGTCGGTGGATGACGTGGCCAAAGCGGCCTCTGAAATGTCAGGGGACGCGCCCACGCGGGATGAACTGTGGAAACTGGCGGGCGGATCACCGTTCCTGACCATTGAAAACATGGTGGCGGGTTATGGTGCGATGGAGATCCTGCACAATATCGATCTGGTGGTCAGCAAAGGCCAGTCGCTGTGCCTGATCGGGCCCAATGGCGCGGGCAAGTCCACGATTTTGCACTCGATCTACGGATTTACCAATATCAAATCAGGCAGGATCAGCTGCGACGGCAAAGACGTAACCCGCCAGAAATCCAACCAAAAGCTGGCAGAGGCCGGCATTGCCTATATCCTGCAGGACAATTCGGTATTTCCGGACATGACGGTGCGGGAAAATCTGCTGATGGGCGGGTATCTGATGGCCACCACCAAGGCCGCTGCCGCCAAGGCGGACGAGCTGTTTGACAAATACGACCGCCTTGCCGCACGGGCCAACCAACCGGCGCGCATCCTTTCGGGTGGTGAACGCCGGTTGCTGGAAATTTCCCGTGCGCTGGTGATGGAACCGGATGTGCTGCTGGTTGACGAGCCGTCAATTGGTCTTGAGCCACGATTTATTGACATGGTGTTCAACATTCTTGAAGACCTGCAGAAAAAAGACGGCAAAACCATCATCATGGTGGAACAAAACGCCCGCAAAGGGCTGGAGTTTGCTGATTTGGGCTATGTGCTGGTGGCGGGCGAGGTGGCGATGGCAGACAAGGGCGATGCGCTGTTGGCCAATCCCGACGTTGGGCGACTTTTTCTCGGCGGTTAGAACATCAACCGATAATTGGCCGTCAACGAGCCGCTGGTCAGCGCAAAAAGCGAATTTGAATTCGCTTGCTAAGAATTTAGCAAAATTCTTTCTTCGCCAAGACAATGCAGCGGATATATTCGCCGGTGCTAGCGCGTGTTCTCTGTCATCCGGCGTCGCACGTATGTATCCACATGTTCAATCATCGGCTCCATGTAAGGCTCTTCAAAGAAATGCCCGGCGCCTTCCATCACCGTGTGGGTGATGGTGATGCCTTTTTGCTCGTGCAGCTTTTCCACCAGCCCTTCGATGTCGCCGGGTGGCACCACGCGGTCGTTGGTGCCGTTGATGATAAGACCAGAGGACGGGCAGGGGGCCAGAAAGCTGAAGTCGTACATATTGGCGTTGGGGGCCACGGATATGAACCCCGAGATTTCCGGGCGGCGCATCAGCAGTTGCATACCGATCCATGATCCAAAGGAAAATCCGGCGACCCAGCAATGTTTGGCGCTGGGGTTTAAAGTTTGCAGATAATCAAGGGCGGCTGCCGCGTCTGACAGCTCGCCAATGCCCTGATCATATTCACCCTGGGAACGCCCGATGCCGCGAAAGTTGAAGCGCAACACGGTAAAGCCCATATTATAAAAGGCGTAATGCAGATTGTAGACAACCTTGTTGTTCATGGTGCCGCCAAACTGCGGATGCGGGTGCAGGATTATTGCAATCGGCGCGTCTTTGGCTTTTTGCGGGTGGTAACGCCCCTCAAGACGCCCGTCGGGGCCGGGGAAAATGACTTCGGGCATAAGGTTTTTCAAACTCCGGCCAATGCGGGTTGCAGCCGGGGCATCAAATACTTGACGAAATCCCTCGGAGAACCTAGAACAATTCTAAATCGGGGCTTCTGCGGCCCAATCCTCAGCAAAAGGACCTAAGGGGTGACGTGCAAAACGTCAACTCTGTCAGCCTGGTAAATCAATGAAACTCAGCACCAAAGGACGGTACGGGATGATCGCACTGGCTGATTTGGCCGAGCACGGGCAAAGCGGCCTTGTGTCTTTGGGCGAGATATCAAAGCGGCAGGAAATCTCGCTGGCCTATCTGGAGCAGTTGTTTGTAAAGCTGCGCCGGGCCGGGATCGTTGACAGCGTGCGTGGGCCGGGGGGTGGCTACCGGCTGGCCAAGGCTCCGGAAAACATTCGGGTGTCGGAAATCCTTTCCGCCGTTGACGAAACAATGGACGCGCTAAAGCGCGGGGCCGGAGCCTCGGGTGGAGAGGGCGGTTCTGTTGAACAGAATATGACGGATAAATTGTGGGAGCAGCTCAGCGCCCATGTCTATGTGTTCCTGCACCAAACCCGGTTGTCAGATGTCACGCGCGATGATCTGGTGCCGTGCCCGGCTGTGCCGATGATTTTTGAATTGGTGGACGAGTGATGGGTGGACGCTGTTATTTGGACTGGAATGCCTCCGCTCCCCTGCGGCCAGAAGCGCGCGACGCGATGATTGCGGCAATGGATGTGCTGGGCAATCCCAGCAGCATTCACGGGGAGGGCCGCGCCGCAAAAACCATTGTTGAACGGGCGCGCGGGCAGGTGGCGGATGCTTTTGGGGCTGCGTCTGCGGACATTATCTTTACGTCAGGCGCAACCGAAGCGGCGGCTTTGGGGTTGAAGGGCAGGCAGCTGTTGTCCGGAGGCGTGGAACATGATTGCGTGGATATTTGGACCGAAAAGAAGTTGGAATGCGATTCAACCGGATGGGTGAGCGTTGATTTGCCGGCCAAAAGCACGCTGCAGGCGGTGAACTCGGAAACCGGCGTTGTGCAGGACCTGCCAGGCGGGCTTGCTCTGTCTGATTTTGTGCAGGCCTTTGGCAAACTGCCGGTTGGGTTTGACTGGACCGGCGTTGAAATGGCCATGATCACCGCCCACAAAATCGGCGGGCCCAAAGGCGCCGGTGCGCTGGTGGCGCGAAAAGGCATCAAGGTGGCGGCGCAGATCAAAGGTGGCGGGCACGAAATGGGCCGACGTGCCGGGACAGAGAATGTGATCGGCATCGCCGGATTTGGCGCGGCGGCCAAAGCGGCGGCGCGGGATCTAAGCGCCGGTCTTTGGGAGCAGGTGACAGAATTGCGGGATGCGTTTGAAGCACGGATATTGGACGCGGCGCCGGATGTTCTGATTTTTGCCAAAGACGTGGCGCGATTGCCCAACACATCCTGTTTCGCGGTGCCGGGTTGGCGCGGTGAAACCCAAGTGATGCAAATGGATTTGGCGGGCTTTGCGGTTTCCGCCGGATCAGCCTGTTCCAGCGGCAAGGTGAAATCAAGTAGGGTGCTGGTCGCAATGGGGTATGACGATATGGTCGCGGGCTCCGCCATACGAGTGTCCATCGGACCGGACACAACAAAAGACGAATTGATGCGCTTTGCTGACACATGGTTGAATCAATACAAACGCACTAAGGCCAAAGCTGCCTGAAATTTTGACGGGAAAAAGCAGATGAACGAAGTAATCAATGTGGTTGAAGTCAAGGACGGTGTCGATCAGGACACCGTTGATGCTGTACAGTCGATCGGTGGCAAATATAAATACGGCTTTGAGACCGACATCGAGATGGAGTTCGCACCAAAAGGTGTGAACGAGGACATCGTGCGTCTGATTTCTGAGAAAAATGGCGAGCCTGAATGGATGCTGGAGTGGCGACTGGCGGCCTTTGCCCGCTGGAAACAGATGCGCGAGCCAAAATGGGCCATGGTCGACTATCCGAAGATCGATTTTCAGGATATTTACTATTACGCCAAGCCCAAAAGCATGGCGGAAAAGCCAAAATCGCTGGACGAGGTTGATCCAAAACTGCTGGAAACCTACGCCAAGCTGGGCATTCCCTTGAAAGAACAGGCGGTGCTGGCGGGTGTTGAAAGCGGCGCACCGGCGGAGGGGCGCAAAGTGGCGGTGGATGCGGTGTTTGACTCTGTGTCTGTTGGCACCACGTTTCGCGACGAGTTGGCCAAGGCGGGGGTGATATTCTGTTCTATCTCAGAGGCGATCAAGGATCATCCGGAACTGGTCAAGAAATATCTGGGCAGTGTGGTGCCGCAATCGGATAATTTCTATGCAACCCTGAATTCCGCCGTGTTTTCTGATGGTTCCTTTGTGTACATTCCCAAAGGCACGCGCTGCCCGATGGAACTGTCGACCTATTTCCGCATCAATGCGGAAAACACCGGCCAGTTTGAGCGCACGTTGATTATCGCGGACGAGGGCGCTTATGTCAGCTATCTGGAAGGCTGCACAGCGCCCCAGCGGGACACCAACCAGCTGCACGCGGCGGTTGTTGAACTGGTGATCCTTGAGGATGCTGAGATCAAGTATTCCACGGTGCAAAACTGGTATCCGGGGGATGAAAACGGCGTGGGCGGGATCTATAATTTCGTCACCAAACGCGCGGATTGTCGTGGCGACCGGGCCAAGGTGATGTGGACGCAGGTGGAAACCGGCAGCGCGGTAACCTGGAAATACCCCAGTTGTATTTTGCGCGGCGATGACAGTCAGGGCGAATTTTACTCCATCGCCATCGCCAATAATTACCAGCAGGCCGATACCGGCACCAAGATGACCCATCTGGGCAAACGCACCCGCAGCCGGATCGTGTCTAAGGGCATATCGGCGGGCAAAGCGCAAAACACTTACCGCGGGCTGGTGTCCATGCACCCACGGGCCAAAAACTCGCGCAACTACACCCAGTGTGACAGCCTGCTGATTGGCGACAAATGCGGGGCGCACACGGTGCCTTATATCGAAGTGAAGAACAATTCTTCGCGGGTGGAACACGAGGCGACGACATCCAAGGTGGACGACGACCAGCTGTTTTACTGCCGCCAGCGCGGCATGGACGAGGAGGTGGCGCTGGCGCTGATTGTGAACGGCTTTGCCAAAGAGGTGCTGCAGGCCCTGCCGATGGAGTTTGCAATGGAAGCACAGGCGCTGGTGGCGATTTCGCTGGAGGGGAGTGTGGGGTAAGAGGGCATGAAAAAACCACCGGATTTCGTTGTCTACGGGCTGGTCATGGCCGGAGCGCTGTTTTTTGTTGGATTTATCACCGGCATGGGCGGGTCGCTGATCCCGAACTTTCTGTTCTCGGTGGCGATGGGGGCTTTGGCGGGTGCAGCTTACGGCGGATTGCGCTGGTATTTTCGCAGAAAGCAGGCGGGTGACAAATGACCGGCAACGCCATGGAAGAGGGTCTGATGACCCAGATCAACAATCCCAGCCATACAGACCCGTCTCGCGTCGGGTTCTTGGCGGGCGCCGCGCCCGCGTTATTTATTGTGATTTTTCTGCCGATGTTTGTGCCTCGGCTGACAGGTTTTGGCGCGCTGGTGATCGGGATGACGGTTGGACTGTTGATCGGCGTGGTGGTCACGCGCGTATTCAGTCGCAAAATTGCCAGCAAAGAACAGGCGCGGATGGCCGCGGAGCGCCAAAGGAATGAAGCAGAAGCAAACCGGCAGATCGCTGCCATGAAAGCAAAGGAATGAATGGATAAAGCGCAGGACAAATTGCTGGCCACCAGCCGCCGGAGTGCGGCCAACGAAGCGTCGTTGATCTGGTCTCTGGTGGCGGCTGCGATAATCCCTGTGGTGTTGTTTTTGGATGTGGCGGCCCTGTTCTGGCCGCTGAAAATCCACCCCTTTGCTTTCAGCGCCTTTGTGGGCGTCGGATTGGGGTGGCTGATCAGCCGGCTGCATTACTTTCGGGCGAAAGATCAAATCGATATGGCGCGGGCCGCGCACCATAAAATAATGGAAGAAAAACGAGCCGCCGGGCGGAGTGCCCATCTGGCCGAACTGGAAAAACGCGCCGCAACAAAAGCGGCGAAAGAGGAAGTTAAAGATGCTGAAAATTAAAGACCTGAATGTCAAACTGGAAGAAGAAGACAAGCAAATCCTGAAAGGCGTTGATCTTGAGATCAACCTTGGCGAAGTCCATGCCATCATGGGACCAAACGGTTCTGGCAAATCCACCTTGTCTTATGTGTTGTCCGGCAAGGACGGATACGTGGTGACCGGCGGCAGCGCCAGTCTGGATGACGCTGATCTGTTGGAAATGGAACCCGAGGACCGCGCGGCGGCGGGCTTGTTTTTGGCTTTTCAATACCCGGTGGAAATCCCCGGCGTGGGCAATATGACGTTTTTGCGCACGGCGGTGAATGCCCAGCGCAAAAGCCGGGGTGAGGAAGAACTGACCGCGGCGGAATTTCTGAAACTCATCCGCGAAAAAGCCAAGGCCTTGAAAATTGATGCGGAAATGCTGAAGCGTCCGGTCAATGTGGGTTTTTCCGGTGGTGAGAAAAAGCGCAACGAAATCCTGCAGATGGCGATGCTGGAACCCAAAATGTGCGTGATGGACGAAACCGATTCAGGTCTTGACGTGGACGCCATGAAGCTGGTGGCCGAGGGCGTGAACACGTTGCGCGACGGCACACGGTCGTTTCTGGTCATCACCCATTATCAGCGGTTGCTGGATCACATCAAACCGGATGTGGTGCATATTATGGCTGACGGCAAGATCATCAAAACCGGTGGTCCGGAACTTGCACTGGAAGTTGAAAACAACGGCTACGCCGATCTTTTGGCAGAGGTGGCCTGATGGCGGTTCTGGCGGCAAAAATAGAAGCGGCGCAAGCCCGCGTTTCAGAGGCTGACCTGCCCAAGGGCGCTGCATGGGCGGGGCAGGCGCGCGCAAGGGCGCTTGGCACCTTGCGGGCGGGTGGCCTGCCGCACAAACGCGATGAATATTGGAAATTCACCGACCCTGCGCGGCTGGCGGCGGCTGAAACCCCAACCGCGGATGTTTTGCCGATCGATGAAAAACCGGTGTTTTATGCGGTTGACCGTCACCGCATGGTGTTTGTGGACGGTGTACTGGACACTGATATCTCGCATCCCCTTAAGATGGACAACGTAGAGATTGAAACACTGCAACAGGCCACAGGCAAGGACATCCACTGGGCCCGTGATCTGTTTGGCGTACTGGAAAACAACGGTCAGTCACCGGTGCAGCGACCACTTGCGGCGCTGAACACGGCAACCGCCAAAGAGGGGCTGGTTATCCGTGTCACCGGCAAAGCGCAAAAGCCGATTTGCCTCAGCAACATTCGTCAAGAGGCACGCACTGACGCTGTGATCCACCATGTCATCCGGCTGGAAGAAGGGGCAGAGCTGACGCTTTTGGAAAATGGCCCCTCTGCCGCACGGCTTAATCTGGTGCTGGAAATTGAACTGGCCGATGGCGCGGTTTTCAACCATGTGCGCACGCAGGGCCGCGATCATCAGCGCGTTGCCGCCAATCATATGTTTGTGCGTCTGGGGCGCGAAAGCCGGTTCAAAAGCTTCACCCTGACGGCCAACGGCACGCTGACCCGCAGCGAGGCGGTGATTGAAATGACCGGTGATGATGCCCACGCCACAATTTCCGGTGCCAGCGTCGGGGACGGTGATTTTCATCATGATGACACGGTTTTTCTGACCCACGACGCGGTCAATTGCGAAAGCCGTCAGGTGTTCAAGAAAGTGCTGCGCAACGGGGCGACCGGTGTGTTTCAGGGCAAAATTCTGGTGAAAGCTGACGCCCAGAAAACCGACGGCTATCAGATTTCCCAAGGCCTGCTGCTGGATGACGACAGCCAGTTTCTGGCCAAACCGGAGCTTGAAATTTACGCGGATGATGTCATTTGCAGCCACGGTTCCACCTGTGGCGCGGTGGATGAAACCGCATTGTTTTATCTGACATCGCGCGGTGTGCCAAAGGCTGTGGCGCAGGATATGCTGGTGTTGGCGTTTTTGTCCGAGGCCATTGACGAAATCGAGGATTCCGAACTGGCAGAAGACATCCGCCACCGTCTGGAAGAATGGATGCAGCGGCACCGCACATAGTGGCGTTTTGGCGTGATATAGCTGCCAGTTACAGCAGGCCCGGGGTGGTGGTCCGCCGGCAGCTTGCCGCTGGTATCGGCGAAGAACGGGTGCTGGCCTACGTTATGTTCGCCAGCATTCTGACGTTCATCGCCCGCGTGCCAGACCTTGTTGCCGCCCACAATGCGCTTGGTGCCGGTGCGCCGCAGTTTACCACTTTTATCGGCAGCAATATCGTGGCTTCGGTGATTTTTGCGCCGCTGTTTTTGTATGGGCTGGCGGCGGTTAGCCATGTAATTGCAAAGACCATCGGCGGGCAGGGCGATTGGTTTGCCGCCCGCTTGGCGCTGTTTTGGTGCCTGCTGTCGTTGCAGCCGCTGGTTTTGATCCGCGCTTACATGATTGCACCCTATGTGTCTGACAATACTAAATTTTTCCTGTCCATTTTGATCGGCGTTCTGTTCCTTGCCATTTGGCTGCGGGCGCTTAGGGCGGTAGAGTGGCCTGTCGCGCCGGCCTGAAGCGGTAAGCTGTACAGCAATCATCCAGCGGTGCCCGGACCGTCCACCCTGCTGCCAAACAACACACTGTTTGCCCGTTGCCGACCCCCGGTTCAAACACCAAACGCTCCGGTGATCCGATGCTCCGGTGGGCCGTTTGACCGGTTGACCGGTGCACCAATGGGTCGATGGATCGGTGAGCCGGTGCACCAGTGCATCAGTGCACCAGTGCACCGGAAAATTGGACCAAAGTTCCGGTAGAATATCAATAAGTTATGGCGGAATCGCGGCGCCCGTTTGGAAATGGTAATTCTTGCGAAAGCTTCTGAATTGTTCCGCCCGGATTGCAGCTTTCAGCCGATCCATCGCCTGTTATCAGACCCGCGAACTGCCTTTTGCCTCAGCTAGACCGTGGTGCCTAAACCCTTCGGTCCGCCATGAAACCGCACACAGGTTGCCAATGCGCCAAGCCCTGTCTCAAACCCAAACCGCCCCGGCGGTCACAGTTTCTTCTTATGCGCGTCATAAAATACCCTCAGTTACCGGCAACAAGGGCGTACCAATCGGGCGGGGGCGTGGTTTGGGTTAGGGCCTGATATGCACGCTGTTGATTACAATCCGGTCGCCGGAACCTTTCAGGGGCCGTTTGGCGAAACCTCGCGCAATTTCAGAATAAGCACGAAGTCTTTGACCCACGGCGTGGTGTTCGCGTGGTTCAACATGCGGGCCTCAACCCGCCGGATCATCACCGCCAAACCGTCAGAGCGCTATTTGCTGCTGCTGTTGTTGATATCGGACATGGTGTTTTTCACGTCCTGGACCTTGAAGGGTGTGGTGGTGCCGCAGGCCACCGGCGGTATGAACCTGTTCTCCATCGAAATTGGTCTGTTGTTTTTGGTGTCTTTCATCCTCCGTACCGGCCTGATGTATGCTTTTGCCGCGGTAATCGGTTCCGCGTGTCGCATTCGCGGTGGGCGCGGCACTTGGCGCAATACCCGTGTTGCGGTTTTCTGGGGCGCTTTGGTGGCCGCACCCTTTGGACTGCTGGCAGCACTTGTGTCCGTTGCGATTACCAATCTTGAAATCCACTTTCCGGTCTTCAAATCCGACTGGATTTCAATGCCGCCCTATTGGCTGGGCATGCTGCCGTTCATCTGGTTTATCGCCGATGGTGTTTCCAAAGCCCAGGGTTTCAAGCGCACTTTGCCGGTATTCATCCCGCTTTGCACTCTTGCCCTTGTCGGCCTGACGGCGGCCATGTACTTTCGTGCCAAAGGGTATATTTGAAGGCATGTCATGGATTTGCGACAGGTATTGTTACTTGCGCGGATAACTGTGGGAAACCCCAAGGACGGGGCGACAACAGTTCTGAGCTATCAGTTTAAACGACAAGAACTGGTGGAAATGGCCATTCTTGTGGCGGTCATAGGCGTTATTGCCGCCACGGTCGAGTCAGCCCTGTTGCCCAGAACCGCAACCGGCATGTTTGCCACTGAATTATCCTCTCCGATGTTTGGCACCGCATTGCAGTTGACCGTGATGGCAATCATGGCCATCGCGATATTTCACGGCGGCCGGGTTTTTGGCGGCAACGGCACGCTGGACGGTGCGATTTTGCTGGTGATCTGGCTGCAGTTTGTCAATTTCCTGCTGCAGCTTGCCGGGTTTTTCCTGATGCTGGCGCTGGCAGTGCCTTTTAACCTTGTCATGATCGTCAGCGCCGTTATATCCACGTGGCTGCTGGTGAATTTTATCGCCGTTTTGCACGGGTTTCAGTCACTGGGAACAGTGTTTGGCGGGGTTATCGGACTATACGTGGCGGTCTCGGTGGTTGTGGCTGTTTTGCTAAGCATCTTTGGTCTTGTTCCGGGGGGAACCTGAATTTGTACGATGTGAACAATTTGCGCGCGGATTTTCCGATACTGTCGCGAACCGTCAATGACAAGCCTTTGGTTTATCTGGATAACGGCGCGTCCGCACAAAAGCCGCAATGTGTGATCGATGCGGTCAACACCGCTTATGCCCATGAATATGCCAATGTTCACAGGGGCCTGCATTTTCTGTCCAATCTGGCAACCGACAAATACGAGGCCACGCGCGGCATCATCCAGCGGTTTCTGAATGCCGAACATGAAGACGAGATCCTGTTTAATTCCGGCACCACAGAGGGCATCAACATGGTGTCTTACGGCTGGGCGGCACAGCACTTGCAGGCAGGCGACGAGATTGTGCTGTCAGTGATGGAACACCACGCCAACATCGTGCCCTGGCATTTTCTGCGTGAACGGCAGGGGGTGGTGCTGAAATGGGTCGAAACTGACAGCTTGGGCGATCTTGACCCTCAGGCGGTGATGGACGCCTGCACAGACAAAACCAAACTGATCGCCATTACCGCCATGTCAAATGTGTTGGGCACCAAGGTTGACGTAAAAACCATCTGCACGCTGGCCCGGCAGCGCGGCATTGCCGTTCTGGTGGATGGCTCGCAGTCTTCGGTGCATGCACCCGTGGACGTGCAGGACATGGGTTGTGATTTTTTTGCGATCACCGGGCACAAGCTGTATGGCCCGTCGGCCTCGGGTGCGATTTATATCCGGCGCGAACGCATGGCTGAGATGCGGCCCTTTATTGGTGGTGGCGATATGATCCGCGACGTCACCCGCGAGGTTGTCACCTATAACGACCCACCGCATAAGTTTGAGGCGGGCACCCCCGGCATCGTGCAAATGATCGGATTGGGCGCAGCACTTGAATATCTGATGGACCTGGGAATGGACAATATCGCGGCGCACGAAGCCATGCTGCGGGACTATACCAATTCCAAATTGTCCGGCCTGAACTGGCTGAATATTCAAGGTAATTCGGCCACAAAGGGTGCTATTTTTTCATTCACACTGGATGGTGCCGCCCATCCGCATGACATTTCCACCGTGGTTGACAAAAAAGGCATCGCCGTTCGCGCCGGGCATCACTGTGCGCAGCCCCTGATGGCGCATCTGGGCCTGACCGCCACCTGCCGCGCCTCGTTTGGGCTGTATAATACCACGGACGAAGTTGACAAACTGGTTGAAGCGCTGGAATTGTGCCACGATTTGTTTGGCTGACTTTGCCGATTGCCAGCCCGCCGTGACTGACCTATATCACATCTTGACGCACCCGTAGCTCAGCTGGATAGAGCGCTGCCCTCCGAAGGCAGAGGCCAGAGGTTCGAATCCTCTCGGGTGCGCCAATGATTTCAAAGAGTTATGTCAAATTTGAGCTTTTGCAATACACCGTGGGGTGTTGTATGGGGTGTTTTTTGTGGTGCAATTATCCCTTTGCGGTTTTGATGATTTCTTTGATTTCATTTAGCAGGGTACTTAGAGTTTTCGAATCTAAACCGCTCACTTTCGATGGCCTATCGTCGACTACGCGATCTTGCCCAAACAGCTTCTCAGTAAGTTTCTCTCTGATGGCCTTTTGCTGATCAACGTCTAGTGTTGAAATGAAAGGATCAATTGCCGCAATTTCAAACGAGAACCAACGCTAGCGCTGTTCATTCATTCGGTGCAGGCGAGATTGTCGACCGGCAAATTGTGCTGCAATTAGTGCTACTGCAGTCACAGATATGGTTGTTGCCACTAGTGGCCAGTCAAGCCCCGAAGAAGCCACACTACCAATGGTTTCGACGATACCATTAGCTTCGGTGTTGGCGGCTTCACCAGTTCCAGCGGTTTCTCCAACTGATACCGCTATTGTTGAAGCTGCTATTCCAAATCCAAGTTTGCCCTTTAATAGCACCCACGCAAGGACGATCCCGTAACATATCATCGAAATCCCACTCCAGATCGTAGCAGTCCACCACTCACCATCCGCTCCCTTTTTGTATCCACCTGCCACACCGTCAGTTGTCACTAGCCCATGCAATGTAAGGATTTCCTGGTGCTTAGTGCCAATATCAGATGTCTTCGCTTTGACATCATCAACGTAGGCATCGAACGCCTCTTTCAGCGCCGAATTGTGCCTTTTTGTGGATTCGGTCCGGTCAGCTTCTGAATCGGTTTTGAAAACGTCCAAGGCCGTTTCATATTCTTTTGTCCTTGATATTTGTGCGTCCGAATGCTCTTGGATTCGCGTTGTCTGCGCTTCAGTGAACTCCTTTTGCCAAGTTGCCATTTGCGTTTCAGTTGCCGTTTTCAGCGACGAAAGAGAATTGTCAATTTCGTCCGATCGAGTTTTCAGGTCGGAGATATCTGAAGCTTTTTGGACTGCAATTTCGGTGAATTCATTTTTCTTTTTTTCAATAGCTATGCTGAAAGCTTCGTAAGCCGCCTCAGCATCTTTTATTGCTTTTCGGCTTTCTGGCTTTTTGGCCAAAGCCCCTATTTGATAGATGGCGGGAATCTGGGCAGTAAGATGATCGTTTGCTGTCTTCAAATGCTGGATATTTTTGTTAGTTGAATATTCAGAAAGTTGGTTCCAGAATTGCGCCTGACGCAAGTGATTGTTCAAGGCGGTTAGTTGCGCTTCGGGATAGAATTCGGAATCTAGGCCACCAACAATATCCACGACCGATTTGATAGCTTTGATCAATCTTCTTTTTTCTGATTGATGCTCGCTGTCAATTTCGTCAATTTTGATGCTAGACCATTCGCTGGTTTGTCTCAGCGTCTCGTGGATTGCATGACTTTCAAATTGGTCCGACCAGCGGGACATCGGTATTCCTTGCTATAAATTCAAACTATTAGACAAGATATAGACGAAATCTCGCAGTCTTTCTAGACAACAAGTGGTTGCTTGGGTCCGATGAAGCGCGGAAGCCGAATATCACTCGCATCACAAGAACCTAATCAACGAGATTAACTGCCATTATGCTGTTTTCGCCAGGTTGCGCACTTTCAGCAATACTTTGGACAAGGCTTTCTGATCAGCCAACCGGTAGGTCGCAACGACTTCTTTCTTTTTGACCAAGCTTTTCTTGGCCTGTTCCATCGCTTTTGCGCCAGTTTCATTTTATCCTGCTTTACACAACCACGCGCCGGTTTTTTGCCCAATTGGCCAACGCCGACAGATAAACAAAGAAACTGCTGGAATTATCCACAAAAGCAGCACATGCTGGCAAGGGTGGGCGCAGGGGTGTCCGTTTTGGGCCGCTGGTTGACAGAGGTTTCTGTCTGGCGACGGTTTGGGACCGCCATTGCAACCAAAAC
>CAYZQS010000043.1:15606-22161 GCA_964480735.1 uncultured Rhodobacterales bacterium | reverse complement strand
TGATGATGATGCGGCAACCGGCGGCGGCGTTTGTCTTTTCGATTTCGCTGATATTTACCGTGGCCGTTACGCTGCACGCCTACGGTGTTGACGGGTTCATCACCGGGCTTGGAACATTTGAAGTGGTACTAACTGTGATCATGCCGGTTATTTTGGCTGGTTTTCTGGTCTGGTATTCCCGGCGGGTTATCAATCAGGCCTGACCGGGACCGTTTCTTTATATATTGTGGCGGGCGGGGCAACCGCCGCCAGTCCACGCACATGTTTGACGGCCCCAAAGCGCTCTTGCGAAAGATTGGTCACACCGCTAATTGAAAGCGCAGATTTTCAACCGCTAAGGATATCCCATGTCAATTGACAAAGACACCGCCCGCAAGGTGGCGCATCTGGCGCGCATTCAGGTGGCGGATGCTGATCTGGATGATCTGGCGCAAAAACTGTCGGGCATCGTTGGCTTTATGGAGCAGTTGAACGAAGTTGACGTTGACGGGGTGGAACCGATGACCTCTGTCACGCCGATGGCGCTGAAACGGCGGGATGACGTGGTGACCGACGGCGGCTATCCGGAAAAAATCCTGAAGAACGCGCCGGACGCGCGGGAGGGGTTTTTTGCCGTGCCAAAGGTGGTGGAATAGATGTCTGATCTGAACAAACTGTCCATTTCTGATGCGCGCACCAAAATGCGCAAAGGCGACGTGACGTCGGTTGAAATAACCAAGGCCTGTATTGCGGCCATTGACGCTGCGGACACGCTGAACGCATTTTGCGCCAAAACGCCGGACATCGCGCTGGCACAGGCAAAGGCCGCAGATTTGCGCATTCAGGCGGGCGAAGCGCCCAAATTGTGCGGCATTCCGCTTGGTATCAAGGATTTATTTTGCACAAAGGGCGTGGCCTCGCAGGCCGGATCAAAAATCCTTGAAGGTTTTAAACCAGAATATGAAAGCACGATCACCCAGAATTTCTGGGACGCCGGCGCGGTGATGCTTGGCAAGCTGAACATGGACGAGTTCGCCATGGGCTCTACCAACGAAACCTCAACTTATGGTCCGGCTGTCAATCCCTGGCGGGGTGATAAATCGAACGCTGATCTCACGCCGGGTGGGTCTTCGGGTGGGTCTGCCGCGGCAGTGGCCTCTGATTTATGCCTTGGAGCCACGGGTACTGATACTGGTGGGTCCATCCGTCAACCCGCGGCTTTTACCGGAACAGTTGGGATCAAACCAACCTACGGTCGTTGTTCGCGCTGGGGAATTGTTGCTTTTGCGTCGTCACTTGATCAGGCGGGGCCAATGACCCGTACCGTGCGTGACAGCGCCATTATGCTGGAAACCATGTGTGGCCATGACCCAAAGGATTCAACCTCGGCTGACTTTCCGGTGCCGGATTTTGAGGCTGCCCTGACCGGTGACATAAAGGGTAAAAAAATCGGAATTCCAAAGGAATACCGTCTGGACGGAATGCCGGACGAGATCGAAATGCTTTGGGCGAAAGGCGCTGAAATGCTGCGGGACGCCGGGGCCAAGATCGTGGATATATCCCTGCCGCATACCAAATACGCACTGCCTGCCTATTATGTGATCGCCCCGGCCGAGGCCTCGTCAAATCTGGCCCGGTATGACGGCGTACGGTACGGGCGACGCGCCAAATTGCAGGCCGGTGACGGGATTACACAGATGTACGAGCGCACCCGCGCCGAAGGATTTGGTGACGAGGTCCAGCGCCGGGTGATGATCGGGGCCTACGTGCTGTCGTCAGGATTTTATGATGCCTATTACAAGAGGGCGCAAAAGGTCCGCACCCTGATCAAGCAGGATTTTGAAACGGTGTTTGCAGGCGGCATTGACGCCATCCTGACGCCTGCCACGCCGTCAGCGGCGTTTGGTCTTGGCGAAATGGCGGATCAGGACCCGGTCAAAATGTACCTGAATGATGTCTTTACGGTCACGGTCAACCTTGCCGGACTGCCGGGCATATCGGTGCCTGCGGGGCTGGATAACAACGGCTTGCCGCTGGGTTTGCAACTGATCGGCCGCCCGTGGGAAGAGGCACAGTTGCTTAATTCCGCCTATGTTCTTGAAAACGCTGCGGGGTTTGTTTCAAAACCGGCGAAATGGTGGTAAGAGACCGAAATCCGAAGTCTTTAAGGTCTGATCTGATGCGTCTGGTATTTTCTTTTGCTGCAGCGTTATTTTTGGCAGCCTGCGTTGAGGCGCCAAACGATGCCGGGGTCGGGCGGACCGACAGCACCGACGAGGTATTGGTGATTTCTGACGAAACCGTCGAGACCGCAGCAACCGACGGTAGTGAGACAGAGGAAACGACGGCGCAGATCGAAGTGGTGATCAATACCGACAATCCGGATATTTCCGACACCCAGGATTTTGCCGCGCTATCAGAGCGGGAAACCATCGAAAGCGATGCGGCCCGACTGGCGGCGCAAAAAGAAAAATTTACCGTGATTGCGCCCACGGCTCTGCCGTCCCGCACGACCACAAGCGGCGGTGTGGTGGTCAGATACGCGCTGGAAACCACCCATAATGTTGGTGACGTGAAATACAAACGCTTCAGTCTAAGCACTGCGCTGTCAAAGCGCGCCTGCAACCAATTCCGCAATGCCGACGAGGCACAGCTGGCGTTTTTAAAAGCCGGTGGCCCCAAGCGGGACAGCAAAAATCTTGATCCTGACGGGGATGGGTTTGCCTGTGACTGGTCGCCTGTCGCCTATCGCAGCGTCCTGCAGTAAAGCCGCGCACCGATGCCGGACGTCATCCGGTGCCCTTCGCCCAATTTTGGCCCCCGTCGTCACGGTCAACCGCCTGATATGGTGGTTTTGCACTACACAGGCATGGCCGGTTGCGCAGCGGCGCTGCAGCGGCTGTGTGATCCGGAATACGAGGTTTCAGCACATTATGTGGTATCCGATAACGGCGTTATCTATCAACTGGTTGACGAGGAAATGCGGGCCTGGCACGCCGGGGCCGGGCAGTGGGGGGACATCCGGGATATCAACTCTCATTCCATCGGGATAGAACTGGACAACAAGGGTCCTCTGGCAGATTTGCCAGATTTTCCGGCCCCACAGATGGCGGCGCTGAAGGGGCTTTTGGCGGGGATTCTTGCGCGACATAATATCAGACCCGAGCACGTGATCGGACATTCGGATATGGCGATCTTGCGCAAAGTGGATCCGGGACCAAAGTTTGACTGGCACGGGCTGGCCGACGGTGGGCTGTCAATCTGGCCGAAAATTGCGGGCAACGGGCAGGTGCCGGATGCGTCGGTCTTTTTGAAAGCCGCCAACCGGTTTGGGTATCACAGTGAAACCGCGGATATTTCTGAAATCCTTGCGGCCTTTCGCCTGCGGTTTTTTCCGGCAAAATCAGGGCCGCTGGACAGCCAGGACATGGCGGCAATTGCGGATCTTGCGGCCCGTTTTGCACCACCGGTGCTTGACGCAGGCCCGCGTTGATCTTAGGGCATCACTGCGCGGATGGCCGGACGATCGCGCGGCGGCAACGTTGCGAGGAAAGTCCGGACTCCATGAAGAAACGGTGCCGGGTAACCCCCGGCCGGGGAAACCCGAGGGAAAGCGCCACAGAGAACAGACTGCCACTGCACGGCACTTGGGGGGTGACCCCTGATTGCGTCAGGGGTAAAGGTGAAAAGGTGGGGTAAGAGCCCACCGCGGGGCTGGCAACAGCCCCGGCACGGCAAGCCCCACCGGGAGCAATGCCAAATAGGGGGTTCGCGGGCGCATGCCCGGGCCGCTTCAGCCCAGAACCCCGGGTTGGCAGCTTGATCCTGCTGGTAACAGCAGGGCCAGATGAATGGTCGTCAGACCCCGGATTTCGGTTCGGGGCGAACAGAATCCGGCTTACAGGCCGTCCGCGCATTTTTCTTCTGTGGAGTGGATATTTGAACCGTAAAGAAGCCGGGTGATGATGAATAAGGGTGAAGGGTTCTAATGTCCCTTATAGTATGCCATTTGGATTTAAACAAACAAACGGCAAGTTAATGAGCAGCGCAAACAATCTTGTTTCTATGGGGGAAATGTTGCGTGTCTGGCTGCGGATCGGGTTTTTGTCTTTTGGCGGTCCGGCGGGCCAGATTGCGTTGATGCACCGCGAGATTGTTCAGCAACGCGGCTGGTTAAGCGAAGAAGACTATCTGAACGCACTGAGCTTTTGCATGTTGTTGCCGGGGCCCGAGGCGATGCAGTTGGCGACATATTCCGGCTGGCGCATGCGCGGGGTACGCGGCGGGCTGTTGGCGGGGGTGCTGTTTGTCATTCCCGGTGCGCTGGTGGTGCTGGCGCTGGCCGGTTTGTACGCAACTTTTGGCGCGGTGAATTGGGTTGGTGCGCTGTTTTTGGGCATCAAGGCGGCTGTGGTGATCATCGTGATAGAAGCGCTGCTTAAGGTGGCGCGCAGGGCCTTGCGACGACGGGATCATTGGGTCATCGCCGCTTTGGGTTTTGTCGGCATATTCTTTTTGAACCTGCCGTTTCCGTGGCTTGTGGGGTTGGCGGCCCTTTACGGGTTTTTGACGGCGGGGCGGGAACCGGTCGCGCCAACTAAAACCGCCGAAAAGATCGATCTTTGGGCCAGCGTTCGTACTGTTGTGATCTGGCTGGGCATCTGGTGGGTGCCGCTGGGTGTGCTGGCATTGCTGGTGCCGGGTTCGATCCTGATCTCCATCGGCCTGTTTTTTTCCAAACTGGCAGTGGTGACCTTTGGCGGGGCGTATGCGGTTTTGGCATATATCGCGCAGGAAGTCGTGGGTGCCAAAGGCTGGCTGGAGCCGGGACAGATGATCGACGGGCTGGGGCTGGCCGAGACCACACCGGGGCCACTGATACTGGTGACAGAGTTTGTGGGCTATCTGGCGGCTTATGGTGCCGGTGGCGTGTGGCTGGGCGTCGCCGGGGCGCTGGTGACATTGTGGATGACATTTGCGCCGTGTTTTCTTTGGATTTTCGCCGGTGCACCTTTCATTGATCTTCTGCCGCAAAAGCCACGCGTAAGGAACGCGCTGGCGGCGGTGGTGGCCAGCGTGGTTGGGGTGATATTGAACCTGACAGTCTGGTTTGCCCTGCACGTTATTTTTGCCGAAGTGATCCGCACCAAGGTTGGATATCTGGTGCTATGGCTGCCACAAATGCCAAGCCTTAACTGGGTGGCGCTTGGCCTGACCGGGTTGGCGGCGTTCTTGTTGCTGCGCCTTAAAATGGGACTGGGGCGGGTGCTGATTGTCATGGCGGGTGCCGGGTTGGTGGTGAGCGGTATTGTCTGACATAGCCCAGCCTTTGCAGTTGACTTGGCCGGTGGAAAGCTTAAAAGCCAGACTTCAGATTTATCGGGACCAGTCGTCAGGAGACGTAACATGGCAAAACCAACCACGATCAAAATCCGGCTGAATTCCACAGCGGACACCGGCCATTTTTATGTGACCAAGAAAAACGCCCGCACCATGACCGAAAAGATGGTGGTGCGGAAATATGATCCTGTTGCGCGCAAGCACGTGGACTATAAAGAGGGCAAAATCAAATAAGATTTTGACTATTGCCGCATGACCAAGGCGCTCCGGTTCGGGGCGCTTTTTATTTGGGCGCAAGGATTTCGGTGACCCATTGGGGCACGATTTTTGTCGCCGGGCCAAATCGGCTGTCATCAAAGGAACCCGGTGTGTCGGACGGCTCAAGATTAAGTTCCAGGCATTCAGCCCCCGCTGTCTTTGCCTCCAACGCAAATCCTGCCGCCGGATAAACACTGCCGGATGTGCCGATGGAAACAAACAAATCGGCGGTGGCCAGTCGGGTTTCGATGTCTTCCATCAGGTAGGGCATTTCACCAAACCAGACCACATCGGGGCGGGCTGCGGGAACGCCGCAAGACGGGCAGGGGTGGGAGACATCCATGACTTTGGGCGCGTCCCAGCGGTTGGAACAGTTCGCACACAAAGCCCGGTTAAGCTGGCCGTGCATGTGCCACACAGATTTTGAACCCGCACGTTCATGCAGATCATCGACGTTTTGGGTGACGATAAGGACGTCACCCCTGTGATCCGCCTCCAGCCGCGCCAAGGCAAAATGCGCGGCGTTTGGTTCGGCGTTCAGGCAGTTTTCGCGCCGTGCGTTGTAAAAATTCAGCACCAGTTCGGGGTTGCGGGCGAAACCTTCGGGCGTTGCCACGTCTTCCAGATTATATTTTGTCCACAGCCCGTCCTTGTCGCGAAACGTACCCAGACCGCTTTCAGCCGATATTCCGGCACCGGTTAGAATAACGATGTTTGCCGTTTTGGTTGTCAATTGCTTTACCCGGCAAGGAACAGTGCAAATAAGATTGCAATAATTGCAGTGGCTTGTCCGGCCAAAGTAAGGGCAACCCCTAAGGGCCGGAAAAAGAAAATGCCGCCGCGGTTCCAGAACTGCCAGGCGTGCAAAAACCGCCCTGTTACCATGAGCGCGGCGATCAGCCAGATCACAGCTACGGGGTTTTGAGTAGCCTCGGCAAAGCCCAGCAGGATCAGCGAAATCGGGATTTGTTCCACCGC
>CAYZQS010000043.1:0-15506 GCA_964480735.1 uncultured Rhodobacterales bacterium | reverse complement strand
TGGTTATCCGCGATTGCCAAACAGATGCAGCAGGAACATGAACATGTTCAAAAAGTCCAGATACAGGTTCAATGCGCCCATGATTGCCGCTTTGCCCAGCCACTCGGTCTGACCGGCCTGCGCCATCGCAATATAAGTGCCTTTGATTTTCTGGGTGTCATAGGCGGTTAAGCCCGCAAAAATCAGAACGCCCAGCGCGGAGATTGCAAACATGATCGCTGCGGATTGCAAAAAGATGTTGACGATCATCGCCACGATCAGGCCGATCACGCCCATCATCAAGAACGTGCCCCAACCGGACAGGTCTTTTTTGGTGGTATAGCCATACAGCGACAGTCCGGCGAACGCGATTGCAGTTACCAGAAAGACCTGGGCAATCGAAATTCCGGTATAGACCGCGAAGATATAGCTGATCGACAGGCCCATAAGCCCGGCAAAAACCCAAAATACCAGTTGCGCGGTCGCCTGACTCATCTTGTTGATCATCGCACCAAAGGCAAAAACCACGGCCAACGGGGCAAACATCACCACATAGCGCAAGCCGCTGTTGAACATCGCGTCAAGCAGACCCAGCGGGATGATCAGGGTTTCCTCGCCTGACACCGCCCGGTTCAGGTCCATGCCAAACACATAGGCAACAAGGCCGGTGATCACCATTGCGATGGACATCAGCCCGTAAACTTTATTCATATGGGCGCGCAGACCCACGTCGATTTCAGAGGCGCGCGTGCCGACGCCGGAGCGCTGGATTGTCTCAAATTCGGCCATTTGACCCTCCTTAAGGGGAATTGGTTGTTAAACTGCCCGGATCGCGCAATTTACGCGCCGTTAAACAGCTATATCGGGTAAAAACGTTGAAATTTCAAGAGAACAAAACCCGAAAAACGCGAAAACCCGCGACACTTTTGCGCGGGTTTTCTGATTATTGCTGTGATTTTTGATTGGACGGCTTAGCGCAACCAGTGAGGCGGCACGTTCCAGATCGGCTTGCCAGACTCTGCTTTGGCTGATTTGTACGATTTGCCGATGTCACACAGCATGTGGCCATCGAGGGTTTTCAGGGCCTGCCGCTGACGCCATGTGTCCATCGTGCCGGTCAAAAACCGCAGGACCGAAGGACCCCGGTTTGCTTTGGTTGCGGAAGCTTTGATTTCGAAATGTGCCATGTGATCGATCCTTTCTGGTTTGTGATGTGATTCGTTCGTTTCATCAATTTGCTTGATCTTAATGTCAGACTGTGATCCATATTGAAAATGAATGTTTTTGCGATGAAGTATAAGGAAACGTGATATGCCAAGAAACATCGACATGACGGCTCTGCGCTCGTTCGTGGCCGTGGCCGACAGCGGTGGCGTGACCCGCGCGGCGGGATTGTTGAACCTGACGCAATCGGCGGTTTCCATGCAGCTGAAGCGGCTGGAGGATAATCTGGGGCAGATATTGCTGGACCGGTCGGCGCGGGCCATAGGGTTGACTGGACACGGCGAGCAGCTGCTGGGTTATGGGCGTCGGCTGCTTTCGCTGAATGATGAGGTTTACGCCCGCATGACCCATCAGGCGTTTGAGGGCGAACTGACGTTGGGTGTGCCTTCGGATATCGTGTATCCGCATATTCCGGGTGTGTTAAAACGCTTTGCCGCTGAATATCCGCGGGTGCGGGTGCAGTTGATCTCGTCTTATACCAGCCGCCTGAAACGGCAGTTTGCACGCGGCCAGTGTGATTTGATCCTATCCACTGAGGAAGCGGTGGAAACCGGTGGAGAGACCCTGAACACCCTGCCGCTTGTCTGGGTCGGGGCACCGGGCGGTTCGGCATGGAAATCACGGCCTTTGCGGCTGGCCTTTGAAACCGCCTGTCTGTTCCGGCAGCGCGTGCAACAGGCGCTGGAAGCGGCTGGCATTGACTGGGAAATGGCGGTGGAAACTGACAGCACCCGCACGGTGGAAGCCTCAGTTTCCGCCGATTTGGCGGTGCACGCCTGTATATCCGGTTCTGCGCCACCTTATGTGGAGGAAATCGATCACGGGGGTGGGCTGCCTGCCTTGGCTGAAATCAACACCAACCTTTACGTGGCCAAACGCGAACAGGCAGAACTGGCGGCAAGGCTGGCGGAAATGGTTCGGCAGGCTTACGGCTAGGGCGCACGCTCGGCGCTCGCTTTGCGTCGCTTCTCGCTGGGCTCCTGACCCTGCGTTGGGTGCGAGGTCGGGAAGCGAAGAGCACAGCGATGAGCGCCGCCCGGCAAAGCTTAGTTGATCGTTACCACAACTTTACCCGTCGATTTTCGAGCCCGCAAAAGCTCCAGCGCGTCGTTCGCCCGCTCCAGCGGCACCATATGGCTGACGTGCGGCTTTAGTTGCCCTTTTCCATACATGTCAAACAATTGCGCAAAACTGTCCATCAATACCTGCGGCTTAAACCGGGTGTAACCACCCCAGTAAAATCCAAGCACGGAAATATTCTTGACCAGCAGGATATTGGCCGGAATCTGCGGCACTTCGCCGGACGCAAAACCAAGCGGGATAATCCGCGCCTCCGGATTGCAGGCCCGAAGCGCCGCCTTGAACTGGTCCCCACCGATAGGGTCATAAACCACATCGGCCCCGCCAAGAGACCTGACCACAGAGCGGATATCGTCGGTATCTGAATTGATCAGATGGTCAGCCCCGGCCGCTTTGCACACCGCAAGCTTGTCCTCACCCCGCGCACAGGCAATCACTTCGGCCCCCATCAGCCTGCCCAGTTCTACCGCCGTCAGACCAATGCCGCCGGATGCCCCAAGCACCAGCAGGCGTTCGCCCATTTGCAGTTGGGCGCGGTAGTCCAGCGCCACATGAGAGGTTCCATAAGCGATCAGAAAGGCCGCGGCGTCAGTCGCGCTCATCACATCCGGAATGGGCACGCATCGCGTTGCATCAAAACACCCGTAATCCGCCAGTCCGCCAAGCCCGGCAAAGACCGCCACCCGCTGGCCGGTCTGCAAATGCGTTACGCCTTTGCCTAGGCCTGCAACAGTGCCGCAAATTTCCATGCCCAAGGTAAAAGGCAGCGGCGGTTTTTCTTGATACGTACCTTTGACCAGCAACAGATCGCCAAAATTCATGCCAACCGCATGAATGTTCAGCAAAACCTCGCCAGCCGCCGGTTCCGGCACATCGATGTCCCGCATTTCCAGCGGCTGACCGTTTTTGATTACCTGCATGGCACGCATTTTTGATCCGTTCGAATTTGTTAAGCTTTTGTTCAGTGGTAGATGTCGGCGCACGGTTTGTCACGGTCACCGAACCGATATTTGCCAAACGCGCAAAGTTTCCAATAGCTGACGCATGTTCTGACTTGCCAAGTGACCCTACGTTTTGAGGTTGATGGCGTATGGTCGCGGCCGGCCCGGCAACCGCATGGGAACCAGCTAAAAACCAATGGCCTAATTCAGAACTACTAAACCGGTTTAGTAGTTTTGACGCGGAAATCACAAACTGCTGATAATAAACAATTATAACCCGAATGTTTGCCATTTGAACAACTCTGATATTGCCCTT
The DNA here is from genome assembly GCA_964480735.1 of uncultured Rhodobacterales bacterium. GTDB lineage: Bacteria > Pseudomonadota > Alphaproteobacteria > Rhodobacterales > Rhodobacteraceae > UBA5972. Next base: position 11,966 of record CAYZQS010000043.1, on the reverse strand, counting down.
TGCCAAGTCCGCTAACCGGCCCGCCACCGCTTGCGTTACTTTGCCTCTGGCCAATACGGGCAGTCTGGTCTATGGCCGCGCCAAACAATTCTCTTATCAGGACGGCTATCGCTCATGCAGCTGCGCAATATTGCGATCATCGCGCACGTTGATCACGGAAAAACCACTTTGGTGGATGAACTGCTGAAACAGTCGGGCGTCTACCGTGACAATCAAGCGACGGTTGAGCGTGCGATGGACAGCAATGATCTGGAGCGCGAGCGCGGGATCACCATTCTGGCCAAAGCCACATCGGTGATGTGGAAGGGCTCGCGGATCAATATCGTTGACACCCCCGGCCACGCGGATTTTGGCGGTGAGGTCGAGCGTATTCTGTCTATGGTGGATGGTGTGGTTCTGCTGGTTGACGCCGCCGAGGGGCCGATGCCGCAAACCAAATTCGTCACCTCAAAGGCACTGGCGCTGGGATTGCGCCCGATTGTTGTTCTAAACAAAGTGGACAAACCCGACGCCGAGCCTGACCGGGCGCTGGACGAGTGTTTTGATCTGTTTGCCAATCTGGACGCCACCGACGAACAGCTTGATTTTCCGGCGATGTATGCTTCCGGCCGGTCGGGTTGGGCGGATATGGAGCTGGACGGACCACGCCGGGATCTTTCAGCCATGTTTGATCTGATCGTTGACCACGTGCCAGCACCGGACCAGCAAACCCAAAACAACGATCCGTTTTCCATGCTTGCAACCACGCTGGGCGGTGATCCCTATCTGGGGCGCATCCTGACGGGTCGCGTTGAAAGCGGCAGCCTGAAGGCGGGCGAAACGATCAAGGCAATCGCCAGAGACGGCTCGCTGATCGAAAATTTCCGCGTGACCAAAGTGCTGGCCTTTCGCGGCCTCAGTCAGGCACCCATTGATCTGGCTGTTGCCGGAGACATCGTTTCAATCGCCGGAATGAGCAAAGCGACTGTTGCCGATACGCTGTGTGCACAGTCTGTGACGACGGCGATACCAGCGCAACCCATTGATCCACCGACGATTACTGTAACATTTGGCATCAACGACAGCCCTTTGGCGGGGCGTGACGGTGATAAAGTGCAAAGCCGGGTGATCCGGGCGCGTTTGCTGCGCGAGGCCGAAAGCAACGTTGCTATCAAAGTCACAGACGCGCCGGGCGGGGATGCTTTTGAGGTCGCCGGTCGCGGTGAGTTGCAGATGGGCGTTTTGATCGAAAACATGCGGCGCGAGGGCTTTGAATTGTCAATTTCGCGCCCGCAGGTTTTGTATCGCCTTGATGGTGATACAAGGCTGGAACCCATCGAAGAGGTCACCATAGACGTTGATGATGAATATTCGGGTGTGGTGATTGAAAAACTGGCGCTGCGCAAAGGCGAGATGACCGAAATGCGGTCCGGCGGCGTGGGCAAGACCCGCATCGTGGCCCATGTGCCTTCACGCGGGCTGATTGGTTATCACGGTGAATTTTTGACCGATACCCGTGGCACCGGTGTGCTTAACCGGGTGTTTCACGAGTGGGCGCCCTTTAAGGGTGCGGTTCCCGGACGTCGCGCCGGTGTGTTGATTTCAATGGAAAACGGCGCGTCAGTGCCCTTTGCCCTGTTCAATCTGGAGGATCGCGGTCAAATGTTTATCGGCGCACAGGTGCAAGTATACGAAGGGATGATCATTGGCGAGCATTCGCGTGGCAATGATCTGGAGGTAAACCCGCTGAAGGGCAAGAAGCTTACGAATGTGCGCGCAAGCGGCACCGATGAAGCCGTGCGTCTGACCACACCGATCCGGTTTTCGCTGGAAGAGGCGATTGCCTATATTGATACGGACGAGTTGGTGGAAGTCACGCCCAAGGCCATTCGCCTGCGCAAAAGATACCTGGACAAGCACGAACGCAAACGTGAGAGTCGCAAAATGCAAGATTAAACCAGAAGATGTTTAGTAAAATGCAATGCATTTTGCGAAACATCTTAAGATTGTTTTTACATCGTGGTTAATACACTGTGGTTAGAAATGGATGTCTGAGGCCGGGAATAATAAAATGCAATAATAACAACCGAGTATATAGGTTTACGTGGCGTTAAGCAAAAGAAGTTTACAAAAAATGAATTTTTGGCACGGTTATTGCTTTATATACTATTGAGGGAACCGAAGGAGTAGAGATATGAAACACCCTGTAGATGTCCATGTGGGCAAACGTGTGCGCCACCGTCGCTGGATGGTCGGAATGACGCAACAACAACTTGGCGAAGCTGTGGGCATCAAGTTCCAGCAAATCCAAAAATATGAAACCGGCATGAACCGCGTCAGCGCCTCCCGTCTTTGGGATATCGCTGAAGCGATGGAGGTTCCGGTGAATTTCTTCTTTGAGGGGCTGGAGGCCGGAGGTGTGTCAACCGCGCCCCAGGGTGATCTTTTGGCCGACAAGGAAGCACAGGAACTGGTGCGGTCCTATTACGCCATACCGGAAAACCAAAGACGCCGGTTGTTTGATCTGGCCCGGGTGCTGTCAGACGCCGCATAAAGCGGTATTTTGACCCGAGGACAGGCCGTCGTGTTGACGCGATGATGGCGATGTGAAATCTCCGGTGGCAGACAGGCTGTCGGAGGTTTATTTTGGCCGATTTCGATTTCTCTGATAAGGCGCTGCAAAAGGCACTTGTCACCACTGCCCATATGATGGCGGATGCGGCGCGTCCAATCACGCTGCGGTATTTTCGCAGCGATAAACTGGCGACATCCAACAAGCTGTCCTCGGGGTTTGATCCGGTTACCCAGGCCGACCGAAATGCCGAGGCCGCCATGCGCGAGGTTCTTGCACAAAGTCGCCCGGATGACGCGATTGAGGGTGAGGAATTTGGATTTGCTGCAGGCACCAGCGGGTTGTCGTGGGTGTTGGATCCCATCGACGGCACCCGTGGCTATATCAGCGGCACACCCACCTGGGGCATGTTAATTGCCGTGAACGCCGGGGCCGGGCCATTGTTTGGCATCGTCGATCAACCCTATATCGACGAAAGGTTTTCCGGTGGATTTGGCGTGGCCGAAGTGTCTGGCCCCCGTGGAACCTTTGGTTTAAAAACAAGGTCTTGCGATGCTCTGAAGGATGCGGTGATATACACCACTTTCCCGGAAGTGGGGACCAAAGCAGACGAACAGGGCTTTGCCGATATTGCCGCAAAGTGCAAACTTAAACGTTACGGAATGGATTGTTACGCCTATGCGTTGCTTGCCGCGGGTCAGATTGATCTGGTGGTGGAAGCGGGGTTAAACAGCTATGACATTCAGGGGCCAATGGCGGTGGTGACAGCAGCCGGTGGCGTGGTGACCGACTGGAAGGGCAATCCGGCGCATCGCGGTGGCAGAGTGCTGGCCGCAGGATCGGCCGCATTGCATGCACAGGCGCTGGAAATTCTGACGAACTATTAGCGCCGTACAAGTTATTGGTCAAACGGCCCGGCTCTAAGCGCCGAAAAACCCATCAATCAGGTCAAACGCCCGCTTCCTTATGCCCGGGGTTTCCATCAGGATTTCATGGCGTGCTGCTTTGATCGTTTCAAGCCGACCACCCGGCCAGCTTTCCATGCGTTGCACGACATCGCGGCTGTCAACCACGGACTCGTCGGATCCCAAAAGGCAAAGCGTTTCCAACGCCGGTGGATCAGAGCGAAGGATATTTCGGGTTTCGGTCAGGGCTTCATACAGCCAGTGAATGCTGGGTCCACCGATGACCAAACCCGGATTGTTTTTCATTTGACGCTTAAGATAAGCAAAGGATTCCTTGTCTGAGGTCAGCGAATTATCCTCAAAACCGTTTGAGATCACATAGTTTTCAGGGCCGGTGCCCGGTGCGAATTCCGTGCCCATGCCAACCGATCGTGTACCGGCGGCGACCGCCTGAACAATTGGCCGGATCAGCGGATCAATATGCACGCCCCACAATGGTGCGGTGAAGGCTGCCTTTTTGACCGGCAACACCCCGCGAATGGACCGAAAGCCAATGGTGCCGCCCATAGAATGGGCCAGCAGGAAATAGGGCTGCGGCAGGTTCTGTTCAATCGCTTTTGTCAGCATCGCCGCCACGTCCCGCTGATAATCCTCAAACGCCTGGACATAGCCAAGCTGACGGTTGGGCACCAAACGATCCGACAACCCCTGACCGCGCCAGTCGATGATGGCGCAGGCATATCCACGATTTTGAAATTCCCCGACCACGCGACCGTATTTTTCGATAAATTCTGTGCGGCCGGAAAATATCAGAATGGTTCCTTTGCTGCCCTTTTCCCAAGCGGCAAAGCGCAAACGCACACCATCGCTGGCTTGTATCCAGCAGGCGTGTCCACTTTTTGGTGCCTCTGCGACGTCAAGATAAAGCGGGGCAGAATTCATGTCAGGCGAGCAAGCCCCCAAGTTTCATCGCCATTCCCATGTCTCCGTCTACGGACAGTTTTCCGGTCATAAAGGCCGCCGTGGGATTGGTGGAGCCGTCCATGATGCTTTGGAATGTTTCAGCATCGGCGCTTAGGGTGCAGGCGGCTTCGTCATCACCGGCACGAACTCCGTTTTCGTCGATGATAATCGAACCCTCACCGGAAATATCAAATTTGACAGTACCGTCAAATGTGTGGTTGCCCATTTTGTCTGCCAAAGCGGCCACCGCTTCTGAAATGACATCACTCATGCGTTATCCTCCGGGATTTAATGTTGCTTGGTCTCGCCTTTTAGGGCGAAATGATTACGATGAAAACCGATATGACAACTATTTTGCAGTTTCCAAGTCGTGCCGTTGCGGCAGCGGCGATTATTTTGTCACTCATACTGATTGGCGTGCCGGTTGCGGCGCAAACCGAAGCGCTGGACGCCTTGTTTGTTGAACTTCGGAACCCCGAGGCTGACCACGCCGCAGTTGAACAGAAAATCTGGATCGAGTGGGGGAAATCCGGGTCAGATGCGATGGACCTGCTGCTGGAGCGCGGCCGCGCAGCCATGCAGGCGGGCGATCTGGACAAGGCAATTGAACATTTTACCGCTCTGACAGATCACGCACCGGAATTTGCCGAAGGCTGGAATGCACGCGCCACGGCGTTTTTCCTGGCCGACGAGTATGGCCTTTCTGTCAATGACATTCAAACAACGCTGGTGTTGAACCCCCGTCATTTTGGCGCATTGGCCGGGCTTGGTATGATATATGAGCGGCTTGAGGAAAATGAGAAAGCCCTGACCGCTTATGAAGCTGCGTTGGCTGTACATCCCTTTCGTCCCACTTTAATTGAGTCGGTAAAACGACTGAAAGAAAAGACCGACGGTACTGAACTTTAGGCCGTCGTTTAGGGATTGCTTTATGAGCCTGTCGCGGGCCGGGGTCACAGCGGTGCTGGGGCCAACAAACACCGGAAAAACCCATTACGCCATTGACCGCATGCTGGGGTATAAAACCGGCGTGATCGGTCTGCCGCTGCGCCTGCTGGCCCGCGAGGTTTACGACAAAATCGTTGCACTTCGCGGCCCGTCCGTGGTGGCGCTGGTGACGGGTGAAGAGCGGATCGTTCCACCGCGCACGCAATACTGGGTGGCCACGGTTGAAGCCATGCCGCTTGAAATCGGTGCGGATTTTGTGGCTGTGGATGAAATTCAGCTGTGCGCCGACCCTGAACGCGGGCATGTGTTTACCCAACGACTGCTGGCGGCGCGTGGGTTGCACGAAACCTTGTTCTTAGGCAGCGACACCATGCGCAGTGCCATTGCGGAACTGGTGCCTGACGCCAGTTTCACCCGGCGCGATCGGTTTTCAGAGCTGACTTATGCCGGAGCCAAGAAAATTTCCCGCCTGCCAGCGCGGTCCGCCATTGTCGGGTTTTCGGTGGATAACGTTTATGCCATCGCCGAACTGGTGCGCCGCCAAAAGGGCGGTGCGGCAGTGGTGATGGGGGCCTTGTCACCGCGCACGCGCAACGCCCAGGTCGATCTGTTTCAAAACGGCGATGTGGATTATCTGGTGGCCACAGATGCCATTGGTATGGGCCTTAATCTGGATATCGGGCACGTGGCGTTTTCAGCGCTGGCGAAATTTGACGGCCGACGCATGCGCAATCTGGCACCCAACGAGCTGGCACAAATCGCCGGGCGCGCGGGACGGTATTTGCAGGATGGCAGTTTTGGCGTGACCGGCGAGGCGGTGACGCTTGATGCTGAAACGGTGGAGGCAATTGAAAACCACCGCTTCAAGCCACAGAAAAACCTGCAATGGCGCAACAACCGGTTGGAATTTGGCACGCCGGACACGTTGATTGCGTCGCTGGAGGCTCCCTCTGCCACCCAAGGATTGACCCGCACCCGCGAAGGTGACGATTTGCGGGTTTTGAAATCTTTGGCCCAGATGCCCCAAATTCAGGACGCGCAGCCAACCGGCGCTGCGGTTCGCCTGCTGTGGGATGTCTGCCAGATCCCGGACTTTCGCAATGTCACCGACGGCGAGCACGCCGCTTTGATCAGCAGATTGCACGATTTTTTACGCGGTGGTGGGGTCATTTCGGATGATTGGCTGGCTGGCCAAATCAAAACCATCGACCGGTTGGATGGCGACATAGACACAATTGGTAAAAGATTGGCCTATATACGCACATGGACCTATGTATCTCAGCGCAAGTCATGGCTAAAAGACCCCGAATATTGGCGCGGTCAGACCCGCGCCGTCGAGGACCGCCTGTCAGACGTGTTGCACGAGCGTCTGCAGGAAAGATTTGTCGACCGGCGCACATCCGTTTTGATGCGCCGGTTGAAACAGAAGGAGAGCCTGGTGGCAGAGGTGAACGATAAAGGTGAAGTGACGGTTGACGACCAGTTTGTCGGCAGGCTGTCTGGATTTCGCTTTCAACAGGACAAGTCTGCCGCCGGAGCAGCAGCGAAAACCCTGCGCAGCGCCGGGGTTCAGGCGCTGGCGCCAGAGTTCAGCCTGCGCTCTGATCGGTTTTACAACGCACCGGACACAGAGATCGATATCACCGAACAGGGCGGGTTGATGTGGGGCGCGGATGCGGTTGGCAAGCTGGTCGCGGGGTCTGATATTCTGTCACCTGCAATCGAAGTGTTTGTGGATGATGAAGCCGGCGCTGACATTGCGGAAAAAGTGCAGCGGCGGCTAAGCCATTTTGTTGACCGCAGGATCACCGCGCTGTTTGAACCGCTGTTGGCGTTGCGCGATGACGATGCGCTTACCGGTTTAGCCCGTGGCGTGGCGCACAGGATTGTTGAGGAACTGGGGATTTTGCCGCGCGCGGACATCGCTGAGGATGTTAAAAATCTGGATCAGGACGCAAGGGCAACCCTGCGCAAGCACGGGGTTCGCTTTGGCCAGTACACGCTGTTTCAGCCGCTGATGTTAAAGCCCGCACCAACCCGGCTGCGACTGGTGTTATGGGCGCTGGCCAGGGGTTTGACGGAATTTCCGGAGTCACCACCTGCCGGGCTGGTGACGGTTCCCGGTGCTTCTGACGCGCCGGAGGGATATTATGAAAAAGCCGGTTACCGTCTGGCCGGTGCCCGGGCCATTCGCATTGATATGCTGGAACGGCTGGCGGATATGACCCGCGTTGAAAACAGCCGAAGCGGGTTTGAAGCCAAGGCGGATATGCTGTCCATCACCGGTATGACGCTGGAGCAATTTGCCGACCTGATGCAAGGGCTTGGCTACGTCGCCAAAAAAGGCGAGCGTCAAAAAGTGAAGGTGGTTGGTGCTGACACAGAAGTGGCCGACGCCCCGGATGCGGCCCTTGAAGAAGGCAAAGCGCAGGGCGCGGGTCAGGCGGTAAAACAGGCTGACGGGGTCGCTGAAGATACGCACGCGGTGGTTGATGCGGCAGATGCAACAGAGCCTGAAACTGAAGTTTTTTACACGTTCACATGGGCTCCGGTCGTACGAAGCCGTGGCGGTGACAAATCCAAACGACAGGAAAGCCCGGCAAAACCGCGCCGCGAGCGGGGACCCAAGAAACAAAAACCCAAACAAACATCAGCAAAGCCACCAAAAAAAGATGTGCCGGTTGACCCTGACAGCCCGTTCGCGGCTCTGCTGGCGTTAAAACAGAATTCCTGAATTATGAGCGGTCCGCCGCAAAGTCTTCGGGTTGACAAATGGCTGTGGTACGCGCGGTTTTTCAAAACCCGCGGCGGGTGCAGTCGTTTGGTGACCGGCGGCAAGCTGCGCCTGAATGCTGAAAAAATCAACAAAGCAGCGCAGGCGGTTCGTGTGGGGGACACGCTGACTTTTCCGCAGGCCCGGGCAATCCGGGTGGTGCGGGTTGTGGCTTTGGGACAAAGGCGCGGTCCGGCACCGGAGGCGCAAACGCTTTATGAAGACCTAAGCCCGACAGATGAAACCGCAAAGGACACGCCGGACCCAAAGCAGGGGCGTCTCGGGCGACCAGACAAACGGGACCGGCGGGCCGCCCGCGCATTTCGAAGATCGCCTCTTGAATGATCAGCAAATGGAAAATAAATATGCGCCGACAAGACCGCATACCTGGCCGTAGAATTCAACATATCCGAAAGCGCTCATGACCTATATCGTCAACGACAATTGCATTGCCTGCAAACACACCGACTGTGTTGAAGTCTGCCCGGTGGACTGTTTTTACGAAGGCGAAAACATGTTGGTGATCCATCCCGATGAATGTATCGACTGCGGCGTTTGCGAGCCCGAATGCCCGGTGGATGCAATCCTGCCCGACACAGAGCCAGATACAGAAAAATGGGTTGAGTTTAACCGCAAATATTCAGAAATGTGGCCGGTTATTATCACCAAAATTGACGAATTGCCGGACGCCGCCAAACACGACGGCGAAAAAGGAAAGTTGGAAAAATATTTCTCAGAAAAGCCCGGCGAGGGCGGCTGAGAAATGATTCGCCGTGGACGGCGGAAAAACCTCGGATATGCAGCCAAATAATCAGCAGAATTTCGTCATAAGTTGCTGATATTAAACCACGAACAGGTGATGCTGCGCTGCAGCACTTTGAAGCCGGTGATTTTTGTGATATACTGGGCCAAACAACACGAAAGAATTTCATGGCCGTTGGTCAAAAGATCCCGTCATCCCAGCCTGTATGAATCCACCTAAAAACCGATGCGGACACCAAGCCATTGGACCCGCACCGAATTTTTTGCCAGGTTCTTATTGGCCCATAAAAGGAAGCCCTCTGCATGAGTAAATCAAAACACGCCGCCGCTTTTCGCCCCAATGATTTTGTGGTGTACCCGTCTCATGGCGTGGGCAGAGTTGTGTCTATCGAGCAGCAGGAGGTTGCCGGGTTTGATCTGGAACTGTTCGTGATCAATTTTGAAAAAGACAAGATGACGCTTCGGGTGCCAACCGCCAAGGCTACGGCCGTGGGCATGCGCGGACTGTCAAGCCCGGAGGTTGTGGCCAGGGCGATGGTCACCCTGAAAGGGCGCGCGCGGGTGAAACGCGCCATGTGGTCGCGCCGTGCGCAAGAGTACGAGCAGAAAATCAATTCCGGCGATTTGATTGCCATTGCCGAAGTGGTGCGCGATTTGCACCGCAACGATGACCAGCGCGAGCAATCCTATTCAGAGCGTCAACTTTATGAGGCAGCCCTTGAACGGCTTAGCCGCGAAGTTGCGGCAGTTGACGGTGTGGAAGAAGGCGAAGCGCAGGTCCGCATTGACGAGGTTCTGATGAGCCGTGCGGCGGCGGCGTAAGATAGAGTTCCGTAAATCTACCTGGGCTGGTCTTGCGGTTTTAGGTGATCAAGAACTGCAGGTCCTGCTTAATGCCGTATCCTTTATGTCAGCGGAACGGCTCTATCCTTTTGATCTTGGGCGCAATTTATTCCGAAAGCCGGTGCCCGGTTTTCGGATTGCGCTTTAGGTGACAATGGCCAATGCGGCTGCCAAAGCCGTTATTTCCGCGCATTGCTGCGCCCCGCCCAGTACATCGCCGGTTTGACCATCGACCAGATTGTTGGCCAAAACAAGCAGGGGCAATGCGCCGACAAAGGCCCAGAACAAAACCGAAATGCCGCCAAAGCCCAGCGCCAGCAGGCAGATCAACAGGGCAAGACCGACGCTTGCAGCCAACGATGCAGGCGGCGGCAGGCCGACGTTTGCGGACAGGCCATCGTCTTTGGCAGGCTGCATGAAAAACATTGCGGCCACCATCGGTGCGCGCGAGGCGGCACCGACGGCCACCAGCGGCCAAAAAAGCGCTTCGTTTACAGCCAGCCCCTGGATGCCGCTCCAGCGGGCGATCAGTGCAATGGTTAGGGCAACCGCACCATAGGCCCCGATGCGGCTGTCTTTCATGATCATCAGCCGCGTGGCTTTGGCTTTGCCACCACCCAGACCGTCGGCACAATCGGCAAGGCCGTCCTCGTGCATCGCGCCGGTGACCAGCACCATCGTTGCCAGCGCCAGTGATGCCGAAAACACCTCTGGTGCGCCCAGAAAGCCGGCAAAGGCGGCCATTGTTGCCGCCAGTGCTCCCACCGCTGCGCCCGCCAGCGGATAGGCCCATGTTGCCGCAGCCGCGCGCGCGCCGGAAACGTTATGATCCACCGGCACCGGCAAGCGGGTCAGCAGGCTGAATGCGGCAAGTATATCTGCCGCTTGAAAGCCCTGTTGTGATGGCGCGTCGCTCATGGTTCCTTTGCCTGCGCAATTGCCGCTTTTCATTTGCATCATTGGCGCTAAACAGACGCGACTTCAATTCCTATCAAAGGAATCGCCACATGACGGCTGCGATCACGTTTTCCAACCTCCCTGAATTTTGCGCTGTTTTGGCCGAACTTCCGGGTGCTGACGACACCGCAATTGCGGCAGCAAGCCAGCGGAACAGCCAGTTGACCAAACCACCGGGAGCGCTTGGGCGGCTGGAAGAGCTGGCGATCTGGTATGCCGGATGGCGGGGTGAGGCCGCGCCAACCATTGAGAATCCGCAAGTTGCGATTTTCGCAGGAAACCACGGGGTGACAGCGCAGGGCGTTTCAGCCTTTCCGGCGGAAGTCACCCAGCAGATGGTGTTCAATTTTCAGGCAGGCGGAGCGGCGGTCAATCAGTTGTCGCAATGTTTTGGGGCGACGATGACCGTGGAGGCAATTGATCTTGACCGGCCCACAGAGGATTTTACAAAAGCGGCGGCGATGAGCGAAGACGGGCTAACCACGGCGCTGCGGGTTGGCTGGAACGCCGTTGATCCAAAGGCCGACCTTCTGGTGATAGGCGAGATGGGCATTGGCAACACGACCTCGGCCGCGGCCATTGGCAACGCGCTGTTTGGGTTGGACGCGGTGGAATGGGTTGGCCGGGGCACAGGCGTTGACGCTGCCGGCATGGTGCGAAAAACCGAAGTGGTGCGCGCGGGGCTGGCGCGACACGCAGGCATTTTGAGCGATCCGCTGCAGGTGCTGCGTTGTCTTGGCGGGCGCGAGCTGGCAGCTATGGCCGGGGCGATTGTGCGGGCCCGGGTGCTGCGCATTCCGGTGATTTTGGACGGGTTTATCTGCACCGCAGCGGCTTCGGTGTTGTACAAATGCAGCGCAGATTCGCTGGACCATTGTGTGGCCGGGCATCTGTCAGGTGAAAATGCCCACCGGCTGATGTTGAAAAACCTGAATATGGATCCGCTGTTGTCACTGGGCTTGCGCCTTGGCGAAGGATCGGGTGGTGCACTGGCAATTGCCATATTGCAGGGTGCGCTGGCCTGTCATTCCGGCATGTCAACATTTGCGGAAGCGGGTGTTACAGACAGCTGATTGGCGGTTCGCCGTGATTGGAATTATCGATCTAAAGTCCCTGTTGGCGGATTGGCGCGTCAAAAAAAAGCGGATTCTTCAAAAAAGTGAATATTTATCCTATGAGCCATTGACACAAAATGGATAAACCGGCCCGTTTTTCCAGAAGTCCAGAAGTCCAGAAGTCCAGAAGTCCAGAAGTCCAGAAGTCC
>CAYZQS010000042.1:0-22352 GCA_964480735.1 uncultured Rhodobacterales bacterium | reverse complement strand
TTTGATATTTTCGGTGGCGATGATGCGCCTGAGGACGATACGCCAAATCTGATCAACGGCACTGAAAAAGATGACATTATAACCGGGGGTTTTGACGATGACCGCATAGATGGCGGGCCGGGCGACGACATCTTGGCGGGCGGTTTTGGAAATGACCACTTGGTCGGTGGCAAGGGCAACGACAGCATTGACGGCAGCCATGGAAACGATGTTCTTGCCGGGCACGCCGGAAATGACACGCTTGAGGGCGGCTTTGGCGACGACAATCTTGCCGGAAACCTTGGAAATGACGCCCTTCGTGGCAGCCATGGCGACGATGTTCTTGCGGGGCACGCTGGAGATGACACACTTCTAGGCGGCCACGGCAACGATGTTGTTGACGGCGGCAGAGGCAACGACACCCTTTCTGGCGGGCCTGGTAACGACGATTTGATGGGAAGACAAGGGGCGGATAAATTATTTGGTGGCGGCGGTGATGACGTGATGTCCGGTGGTTGGGGGAACGACGTGCTGCGCGGCCACGACCATAATGACATCTTGCTTGGCGATCAGGGAGACGATCAGCTAAACGGCGGCGCAGGCGATGACATTTTGTTTGGCGGATTGGGCGATGATGAATTGAGCGGTGGCCACGGCGACGATTTCCTAAGTGGATTTGAAGCGGTATTTTCCGATGGGGATCAGGGAACCGATATTCTGTGGGCCTCCGAAGGCGACGACACGCTTGTGCTTGGTCAAAATGATTTCGGTACCGGCGGAAATGGAGAGGATACCTTTATAATCGTCTATGACGAAGGCAATGTTGCCCATATCACCGACTTTGACGATACCAAAGATGAAATACAGATTGTGTTTTCCCCAAGCGAAATTGGGCCAAACCCATCACTGTCGTCGTTTTATGAATCTGGCATCGACGCCACGATCATCAATGTGGCCGGAGAAGGCGCGGCTGTATTGCACGGCCTAACCAGTGTCGATTTGAACACTGTAACTTTGATTGCAGCCTAATTGATAGGGATAGAGCGCAATCCGAAAAGTGGGCACGGGTTTTCGGAATAAATTGCGCGCAAGATCAAAAGGATAGAGCCGCTCCGCTGATTCAGATAAAATGGACGCGGCTCACAGCTAGAGGTGCCGTGCACGGCTTCGCGATTTCGGATGTGGGCTGGCATGGCTGATCTTCCAGCAGCAGAATCGCACGCTGATCGGAATGATCGGCGTGGTGAGATGCGGCATGCAGATTTGATACTGTTTCGACTTTTTCGTAAAAAGCGGGCCCGCCGTGCGGTCTTGCCCGAGTTACAGGGGATTATCCCTGCACCTTTGCGATCTTATCGGTGTTTCGGAGGCATTTGGACAGGTGTTACGCTGGCCGAAAGCCGGAACCACTTTGTTTGACGTCAGGCGGGGTTGTAGCGGGCAATCCTTGGGATTGTCTTAGATGGGCGTGCGCGGCATCTGCATCCACGCAACAGGCTGCACCTTATAGCCGATATAAAGCGGGTGTTTGGGGTGGCCGGCTTTGGTCAGGCCAAGGTGGTGCAGCGGACGATTGGTATTGCGCATCAGGGTTTCAACATTCGCACCCCGGTTCAGGTGTTCGCCGTGGGTGCCCCAGGCGCAGATGATGCTGTCGGCCCATGTGCAGCTTTCGGTGATGGCGGCGTCGTTTTCCGGTCCGACGGCATCCGCTTGTGCGCGCATTTCTTTTGGGTCCGTGGCCCGCCACGCGAAGATATTGCACACGCGAAAGGCGCCAAATCCAAGCGCGCGGGCGCGGCGCTCGCACCGTTCCACCGTGGGGTCGTTTTGCACTTCTGTGGCGGTTGAGGGGTTTAACATGACAAACAGGGCTTTGCGTCCTGAGGGTTGCCAGACGCGGGTCAGGGCGTAGCGGTAGTTCATACAGTCTGAATAGATCGCAACCGATGCCGCGTCGCCTTTTTGGTGTTGTTTGGAGATCATTGGCATTTCGCAAACACCCGCGAGGGATGCAGCATGCCTGCGCGAAAAATTCCGATGGCCACCGCACGACCGTTGTTTGAGGCCCATGCTTCATCGCCATATTGCGCGTCAGAGCTTAGAACCTGCCCCGGATTGCCGTTGCGCAATCGCGCGGCTGCCTCGCCTGTGCAGGGCAGCTCCGGCAGGTCGGCAAGGCCGGTTTCCAGCGGCAGCAGGTGTTGGTCCAGATCAGATGATTTTGCCCCTTCGTCAAGTTGGTCCACCGATATACTGTCAGATGTTTCAAACGGTCCGGACCACAGGCGGCGCAGTTCAACCACGTGTCCGCTGCACCCAAGTGCCGCGCCCAGATCGCGGGCGATGGCGCGTACATATCCGCCCTTGCCGCAGACCATTTCAAGCATTACATGATCCACGTCGGAACGCGCGATAAACTCTAATGATTCAACCCATAACGGACGCGACTCCATCTCGATATCCTCGCCGTCCCGCGCAAGCCTATAGGCCCGCTGACCGTCGATCTTGACAGCCGAGAATTTTGGCGGCACCTGCATGATGTCACCGACAAACGGCAGCAACGCCTGCTGAATATCCACATCATTCGGCCGCATGTCAGACGTGGCAATCACCTCGCCTTCGGTATCGTCGGTGTTGGTGGCCTGCCCCAGCCGCACCGTAAACCGGTAGCATTTCAGTGCATCCGTGATGTATGGCACGGTTTTCGTCGCCTCGCCAAAAGCAATCGCCAGAACACCGGTGGCCTGCGGATCCAGCGTGCCCGCGTGCCCGGCCTTGTTGGCATCAAAGGCCCATTTCGCTTTGTTGACCACGGCGCTGGAAGTCATGCCAAGAGGTTTGTCCACCACCAGCCAGCCGGAAATATCGCGGCCCTTTTTGCGTCTGCGGGCCATGTCAGGACGCGTCGTCGCTTAGGTCCTGCTTGACCGCGTCCTGATCCAGCAGCCGCCGGGTTTCATCCATCTGATCAAACGTGGTGTCCTGCACGAACTTAAGCTGTGGCGAAAATTTCAGGTGCAGGTTTTTGTTCAGCGTGCGGCGCAGCCCGGCGGCATTCCGGTTTAAGGCTTCAATCGCCAGATCAGCGTTTTGCCCGCCCAGTGGCAGCACATGAACGGTGGCGATCTTCAGATCGGGCGATGTGCGCACTTCGCCCACGGTGATGGACATATGGGCGATATCCTCGTCATACAGATCACCGCGCAGCAACACCTCGGCCAGCGCGCGGCGGATCAGCTCGCCAACCCGCAACTGCCTTTGGCTTGGGCCGCCATCATTTTCAAATCTGCCTTTGGCCATAACGCCCCCGTATTTTTGCGTGGACTTATGCCCAATGGCGCTGATGTGCAACACGCGCCTGTTCGGCCTTTGCCAAAGCGGTCGTCTGCCGCTAAACCAAGCCGGACAACTGCATCGGAGACAAAAATAATGGACAATTTACCGGCCATTGCCATCATCGGCGCGTCAGGGCGAATGGGCCGGATGCTGATTGAAACCGCGCAGCGCAGCGATAGGGTGCGGATTTCAGGCGTGACGGAACGCGGCGGTCACGATTGGGTTGGCAAGGATCTTGGCGAATGTCTGGGCGGTGCGGCCAGCGGCATTGTGGTGGCGGATGATCCGCTTGAGATATTCGCCCGATCACAGGCGATTATCGATTTTTCTTCGCCCGCCGCCACGGTGGCGCATGCGGCGTTGGCCGCGCAGGCCCGGGCGGTGCATGTGATTGGCACAACCGGATTGAGCGGCGATGATTTGGCAAAGATCAACGCGGCGGCCCGGCATGCGATTGTTGTGCGTGCCGGAAATATGAGCCTAGGGGTTAACCTGTTGATGCAATTGACCAAAAAGGTGGCAGCGGCGCTGGATGACGATTTTGATATCGAGATCAGCGAGGTGCATCACCGCCACAAGGTCGATGCACCGTCAGGCACCGCCCTGATGCTGGGGCAGGCGGCGGCAGACGGGCGGGGTGTTGAACTGGCAGATGTTTCAGATCGCGGGCGTGACGGCATGACCGGGGCGCGCAAACGCGGGAACATCGGGTTTACAGCCCTTCGGGGTGGCGATGTGGTTGGCGAACACGACGTGATGTTTGCAGCCGACGGCGAGCGGATAACCCTGCGCCACGTGGCCACGGATCGGGGGATTTACGCCCGTGGCGCGATCAAAGCGGCACTTTGGGGGCTGGATAAAAAGCCGGGCGAATACGACATGCTGGACGTTTTGGGTTTGACGTAAAAGCTTGACGCTCTTCAGTCCGTTGCCGTCCTTCATCGCTATAGCCGCGTGTTTTTTCCTTGTTTAGCGGAGCGGCTCTATCTTTTTGATCTCACGCGCAATTTGTTCCGAAAACCGGTGCCCACTTTTCGGATTGCGTTTTTAAAGCGAGGAGGGACCAAAGGGACCGACGAGCGACCCGTTGCAAAATTCAGAAATCCGACGTTATCCCCTTTTTCTCCCAGTCGCCAAACCGCGTGGGTTCCGGCCCGTCCCGGCCGCCCAGTTCCTTGGGTCGCTCAGGCGATTCTTCGGCCTTCCTGCGTTCTTTGGCCTCGGCCAAAGCCCGCAGCGCCGCTTCTGACGGCTGTTTCGGAATTTCAGTCATGGATCAGACACCCTGCTTGCGGCCCGTGCCGCCTTAATATACCCCGCGCCCAGCAAGGAAAAGCGTTAACGGAGAGTTCATGGCCACCAAAGGCATGGAGGCACGTCTGGCAGCGGCGGCACTGCTGCACGGTGTTTTGTTTGAAAAACGCACCCTGTCAGAACAAACACAACGGCGGGACAGCAATTTCGCCAAGTTGAAACCGGCGGAAAAGGCCCGGGCGCAGTCCCTTGCCACGGGGGTCTTGCGGCATCTGGAGCCGCTTGATCAGGTCATCGATAGGTTCCTGAACAAACCAACGCCGCTGAAATTGCGCAACGCCCTGCGGATGGCGGCGGCGGAAATTTTGGTGGACGGCATAGCGGATCACGCGGCAGTGGACGCGGCCGTAGAAGTCACCCGCGCGGCCCAGAAAACCGCGCATCTGACGGGTCTGACCAATGCGGTGGCGCGCAAAATTGCGCAGGAAGGACCGGCGCTTTGGCAAGACCACACAGTGCAGAAACTGGCGCCGTGGCTGGCAAAGCCGGTGGTCAAAAACTACGGCAAGGACGCCTTGGAAGGTATCGAAATGGCCCATGCCCGGGGCGCTCCGCTTGATTTGACCTTTAAAGATACAGCAACGCGGGATGTGTTTGCGGCAAAGATTGACAGCACGGTTTTGCCCACCGGCAGCCTGCGATTGCACGGCAATCACCAGATTTCGGCACTGCCGGGCTATGACGCGGGCGATTGGTGGGTGCAGGACGCGGCAGCGACTGTTCCGATAAAACTGTTGGGCAAGATTTCCGGCAAAAACGTGCTTGACCTTTGCGCCGCACCCGGTGGCAAAACCCTGCAATTGGCAACCGCAGGGGCGCAGGTGACAGCGGTGGATGCCTCTGATTTTCGTCTTAAGCGTCTGCATGAAAATCTGAACCGCACAGGTCTGGCCGCTGATGTGGTCTCCGCCGACATTTTAAACTGGTCACCGGATCATCAATTTGACGCGGTCCTGCTGGACGCCCCCTGTTCGGCCACCGGCACCATCCGCCGCCATCCCGATCTGCCGTTTGCCAAGATGGGTGTTGATCTGGCCCCGCTGTTTGAACTGCAATCTGCCATGATCGACAAGGCGCTGTCGTTCCTAAAGCCCGGTGGTAACATGGTATATTGCACCTGCAGCCTGTTGCCCCGCGAAGGTGAGCGGCAAATCACCGACGCCCTGCAGCGTCACGCGGATGTTTCCGTGAGGGCCGAGGACCCGGCTGAAATGGGTCTGAATGCCAACTGGCGAACGGCAGAGGACGGATTGCGACTGCGGCCGGACTATTGGCCTGATCTTGGCGGAATGGACGGATTTTACATCGCCGTGCTGACGAAAACCTGACGGGCGGCAACGCCACGCATCCCTGAAAATGAGCGGTTTCGCCCTATTGTTCTGATGACACCCCCAATCAAGACCGTTATGGTCCGGCCAAAGCAGGTTTTACGGGCGGCAAAGACACCATATGGCACAGGATTTCTTGGCCCAGGACGCGGTGTCTGCGCGGTATCAACAGGTGAAAAACCGCACGCTGAACCGGTTTTACGCCCGCCTCAGCGGGCTGTCCAAGGCCAACACCGCATTTGTGTCACAACCCGAGCCGCGCACGATCGGCTCTTATGCCCGTGGGTGTCAGCTGAAGGCCGG
The DNA here is from genome assembly GCA_964480735.1 of uncultured Rhodobacterales bacterium. Taxonomy (GTDB): domain Bacteria; phylum Pseudomonadota; class Alphaproteobacteria; order Rhodobacterales; family Rhodobacteraceae; genus UBA5972. The sequence continues at coordinate 16,089 of CAYZQS010000042.1, read as the reverse complement.
AAACTTTCTGTTTGCCGGGCATCTGGTGCTGGGCGCGGGCAAATCCATATGGGCAATCGACCGGCCTGACGGCGCGTTTGAGGCGCATTTGCAGGGGTTTGCCTGGATGGATGATCTGGCTGCTGTGGGTGACATCGCCACGCGGGAACTGGCGCAGGACTGGCTGGTTGGATGGATTGACCGGTATGGCAAGGGCGGCGGGTCCGGCTGGACGCCGGAACTGAGCGGTCGCCGGATCATCCGCTGGATCAACCACGCGCTGTTTTTGCTGAAATCACAGGACAAGGTGGCCGGTGACAGGTTTTTCCGCTCGCTGGCCCGGCAAACCAGCTTTCTGGCCAAACGCTGGCACTCGGCCCCGTCCGGGCTGCCACGGTTTGAGGCCCTGACAGGGCTGATCTACGCCGGACTGGCGCTGGAAGGTTCTGATCATCTGGTGAAACCGTCAATGGAGGCGATTGCCGAGGAATGCGCGCGGCGGGTTGATCCTGACGGTGGCATCCCGTCCCGTTGCCCGGAAGAGCTGATGGAGGTGTTCACGCTGCTGACATGGGCCGCCTCTGCCCTTAGCGAAGCGGGGCACGTGCCGCTGCGGCAGCATTTTCTGGCCATAGAGCGGATCGCGCCCACCTTACGGGCGTTGCGCCATTCCGACGGGTCGCTGGCGCGGTTTCACGGTGGCGACCGGGGGCTTGAGGGGCGTTTGGATCAGGCGTTGGCCGCATCGGGCGTACGCGCCACCGCCAGCACAAATCTGGCAATGGGATTTGCCCGCATGTCAGCGGGACGCACCAGTATTGTTGTTGACGCCTCCGCGCCACCGGGAGTTTTGGACAGTTTTAACGCCCACGCCAGCACGCTGGCCTTTGAACTGACATCAGGGCGGCGTCCGATCATCGTCAATTGTGGCACCGGTGCTGCCTATGGCGCGGACTGGCGCCGGGCCGCACGCGCCACCGCTTCGCACAGCACCTTAAGCATCGAGGGCTATTCATCCTCGCGCTTTGCCGCCCGCGGGATGGTTGGCAAGGGCTTTCAAGAACTGTTGATTGACGCGCCAAAAGAGGTGCGGGTGCAGCAGTCATCCGGTCTTGACGGCGCTTCGGTGCTGGCCACCCACAACGGCTACAGCCCCACCCACGGTTTGATGCATGTGCGGCGGCTGGACCTGTCCATCGACGGGCGTGAATTTACCGGGCAGGACACCATAGGCGCGTTGTCTGAAACCGACCGCATTACCTTTGAGGAACTGATGAGCCGCAACCGCCTGCGCGGTGTGCGTTTTGACATCCGCTTTCACATGCATCCCGAGGTGGAAGCGGAAATTGATCTTGGCGGCAACGCCGTTTCGCTGTCGCTGAAAAGCGGCGAGGTTTGGGTGTTTCGGCATGACAGCGAGGCCGATATGTCGGTGGACGCCAGCGTTTATCTGGAAGGCGGGCGGCTGAACCCGCGCGCGACAAAACAGATCGTTCTGTCTGATGTGGTTTTGGATTATTCCTGCCTGATCAACTGGACATTATCCCGCGCACAGGATGGAAACCGGCATATCCGCGACATCGATCTGGCTGGCGCGCAGGCTTGAAACACAAGGAACAACCGCCCATGAAAACCGATTTGGTGCCGGTGCGCCGTGCCCTGTTATCCGTGTCAGATAAATCCGGCCTGCTGGAGCTTGCGCAGAGGTTGCACGGGTTTGGCATCGAGCTTTTTTCAACCGGCGGCAGCGCACAGGAATTGCGCGACGCCGGACTGCCGGTGCGCGATGTGTCCGACCTGACGCAGTTTCCGGAAATGATGGGCGGACGGGTGAAAACCCTGCATCCGGCGGTTCACGGCGGTTTGCTGGCATTGCGCGATGACGATGGCCACGTGGCGGCGATGAAGGATCACGGGATCGCGCCGATCGATCTGTTGGTGGTCAATCTGTACCCATTTGAGAAAACCGTCGGCGCGGGGGCTGACTATGCGACCTGTATCGAAAATATAGACATCGGCGGACCGGCCATGATCCGCGCGGCGGCCAAGAACCACCGCTTTGTGAATGTGGTGGTGGATGCGGCTGATTATGCGGCGCTGCTGGCGGAACTGGAGCAGAACGACGGGGCCACACCGCTGGCGTTTCGGCAGAAGCTTGCGTTGGCGGCCTATGGCCGCACAGCGGCCTATGACGCGGCCATATCCGGCTGGATGACCGGGGCGCTTGACGCCCAAACCCCGCGCCGTCGGGCTTTTGCGGGAACGCTGGCGCAAACCTTACGTTACGGCGAAAACCCGCATCAATCGGCGGCATTTTACACAACCGGCGACGACCGCCCCGGTGTGGCAACGGCCACGCAATGGCAGGGCAAAGAACTGTCTTACAACAACATCAACGACACCAACGCCGCCTTTGAACTGGTGGCGGAATTTGATGGTTCCGATGGCCCGGCGGTGGCGATCATCAAACACGCCAATCCGTGCGGCGTTGCCTGCAAAGACAGTTTGGCAGGGTCGTACCGGGCCGCGTTTGAATGCGATCAAACCTCTGCATTTGGTGGTATTGTCGCCCTTAATCAGGAACTTGACGAAGAAACCGCCCACCACGTCAGCGAGATTTTTACAGAGGTGATTATTGCGCCTTCTGCCAGTGACGCCGCCAAAAAACTGTTGTCAGCCAAGAAAAACCTGCGTCTGCTGACCACCGGCGGACTGCCTGATCCGGCGCGGTTTGGGCAGGATTGGCGGCAGGTTGCGGGTGGTTTTCTGGTGCAGGACCGGGACAACGGACGGCTTTCTTTGGATGATCTGCGTGTTGTCAGTGCTCGGCAACCGTCGCCTGCGGAACTGGCGGATATGCTGTTTGCCTGGCGGGTGGCCAAACATGTGAAATCAAACGCCATCGTTTACGTCAAGGATCAGGCGACCGTGGGCATCGGTGCCGGACAGATGAGCCGCGTTGACAGTTCCCGCATCGCCGCCCGCAAATCGCGCGACATGGCGGATGCGCTGAAATTGGCCCAGCCGACAAGCGAAGGATCAGTCGTTGCCTCTGACGCTTTCTTTCCATTTGCCGACGGCCTGCTGGCAGCCGCAAAGGCCGGGGCGACGGCTGTGATTCAACCCGGCGGTTCCATGCGCGATGACGAAGTGATCGCCGCCGCCGATCATGCGGGACTGGCGATGGTCTTTACAGGCATGCGCCATTTCCGTCACTGAAGCGCAAAACAAGGTGGCCATTTGGCCCCTTCCATCGGCTTCTTTACGGCCCAAATATCCATACCACGGCGCGCAGCGCCCGTGGCCCGGCCCAACAAAAAACGACCGAAGGTCGGGTTTTTGGCGGGAGTGCCCCCTTGCCACATCCCCAAAGCCGGCGGGATTTTTCCACCAGTTTATTGATCTTCGATCAAAAACCGGCGGACCGGGCCGCCGTCGCTGCACGCTCGGCGGTTGCCTGCGGCGCGAGTATTTTGGCAAAGATGAAAAGCCGGGCCCGCAGGGGTGAATATGCGGGTCATTCTTACAGGTTCCGGCGGTAATCCACGCTTTTGGCGTCATTTTCGCTTGAATGCGGATCAACGTTGCGGCACTCAATTGGCGGGTGCTGGCGGGGTTTTGAAAACGGTGCCAAGCTGTGCGGGTCAACCGGGGTCTGGTGAATTTTGAAAAACACGCTTTTCTTTGCCGCTGTTATTTTCGCGCTTGATCAACTGACGAAAATCTACGTGGTTCAGGTTTTGAACCTGAAATCTGTCGGCGCGATCAGCGTTTTCCCGCCGTACCTCAATTTTCATATGGCGTGGAACAAAGGCGTGAATTTCGGCCTGTTTGCCGACAACAGCAATCTGCTGCGCTGGCTGCTGGCGGGTTTTGCGGTTGCGGTCTCGTTGTGGCTGTTGCGCTGGGCCGGCACCCTGACCAGCAAAAGACTGCATGTTTTCTTTGGATTTATCATTGGCGGGGCCATTGGCAACGCCTTTGACCGCCTGATTTACGGAGCGGTTGCCGATTTTCTGAACATGTCCTGCTGTGGCATCAATAACCCATATGCGTTTAATGTGGCCGACATCGCCATATTCATTGGTGCCTTTGGTCTTGTGCTGTTTTCCAATAAGGACCAGAACAGCACGTGACGTGCGCGTTATTCTGGTTTAAAACGAGCCAGATGACCGCGCGCGCCGCAACAAAGGGATTACAGATGGCTTTGGCCAGATCACTGATAATACTGGCTTTGACAGCGGCGGCTGGCCTGACTTCCTGTACCCCGCGCGGCAGTGGTCTGTTAAATCTGCGCGCAACAAGTACGGGCCCCGATGAATTTGCCATTCTGCCGACAAAACCGCTGGTACTGCCAAAGGATTTTGCCGCTTTGCCGGAGCCGACGCAGGGCGGGACAAACCTTGCCGATCCGACGCCAGGTCTGGATGCGGCCCTTGCCCTTGGCGGGAATGCGAAATCAATCAAACGCGCGGGCGTTGCCAGGGGCGATCAGGGGCTGATTGCCGCAGCCGGCAGATATGGCGTGGCCCCGGACATTCGCGTCTCGCTGGCGGCAGAGGACAAGCAGTTCCGCAAAGACAACCCCGGCAAGCTGTTGGAGCGCCTGTTCAACGTCAGCACATATTTTAGCGCCTACGAACCCATGACGCTGGATCGCTATGGGGAACTTGCGCGTCTGCGCCGTCTGGGCATTCGAACCCCGGCCGCGCCGCCGGAAACCGTGGAATAGGTATTCTGTCCGGCGAAGGCAGGTTTTTTTGCGCACAATCGGTCACATTCACGTCGGTGACGCTTGCAAGGCTGATTTACAGGGCTAATCTTTGACCGCAAACTGGTGGAGAATTAATATGCGTGGATTTTTGGTTCTGTCGTCGCTGCTGGCAGGGCTTATGCTGCCCTCACCTGGCAGCGCTGCGGGCAAGGTGACGACGTTCACTTTGCGAAACGGTATGGATGCCGTGGTGATCGAAGACCACCGGGCGCCGGTGGTCACCCATATGGTTTGGTACCGGGTGGGTGCCGCCGACGAAGTGCCGGGAAAATCCGGCATTGCGCATTTTCTGGAACATTTGATGTTTAAGGGCACAAGAAAGCTGAAACCGGGCGAGTTTTCAGAAATTGTTGCTGCCAACGGCGGGTCCGAGAACGCGTTCACCTCGTTTGACTACACCGGCTATTTTCAGCGGGTGGCGGCGGACCGGCTGGGATTGATGATGTCACTGGAAAGCGACCGTATGCGCAACATCGTCATCACAGAAGAAGACGTGCGCACGGAACGCGAGGTGGTGCTGGAAGAGCGCAATTCGCGCACCGGCAACAACCCCGGCGCCCTGTTCAGCGAGCAACGCCACGCCGCCCTGTATCTGAACCATCCCTACAGCGTGCCGATCATTGGCTGGCAGCACGAGATCGAGCAGTTGAACCGCGAGGATGCGCTGGCGTTCTACAAAACCTATTACGCGCCAAACAATGCCATTTTGATCGTTGCCGGGGATGTCGATCCCAATGAGGTCAAGAAACTTGCCAACCGCTATTACGGCCCGATCCGCCCGTCCAGAAACCTGCCGGAACGCATTCGCCCGACAGAACCGCCACATCTGGCGGCGCGGCGATTGCAGTTTGCTGATGAACGGGTGTCGCGCCCCTATGTGGTGCGCACCTATCTGGCCCCGGAACGCAATGCAGGCGACCAAAAGCAGGCGGCGGCCATACAGATGCTGGCAGAGGTTCTGGGCGGAGGCGGTATTACATCCGTCATGGGGCGGCAACTGCAGCTGGAACAGAAAGTGGCGATCAATTCATCGGCATTTTACGACGGGTTGTCGCTGGATCAATCCTCATTTGGCGTGTTTATCGCACCGGTAGAGGGGGTTGGATTGCAGGAGGCCGAAGACGCGATGGACGGGGTGATTGCGGATTTCATGAAATCCGGCGTTGACAGCGAACAACTGGCGCGCATCAAGAACCAGATTAAGGCCGCGCAGATATTTGCGCTGGACGATCTGCAGGGATTGGCGCGGCGCTATGGCGAGGCGCTGACCTCCGGGTTGACGGTTGAAGACGTGCAGGCGTGGCCGGATGTTTTGGCGTCGGTGACCGAGGCGGACATTCTGGCCGCGGCAGAGCTGATATTTCACCGCGAAAATTCCGTTACCGGCTGGTTAATGCGGGCCCAGGAGGCAGACCAATGAAAATTTTTCTATTTGCGTTCGCGCTTATTTTCACGGCCGTTCCGGCCACAGCAGAGCTGAAAATTCAGCAGGTCACATCGCCTGGCGGCATCAAGGCGTGGCTGGTGGAAGAGCATTCTATCCCAATCGTGTCGCTGGATGTGCGGTTTAAGGGCGGCACAAGTCTGGACGAGCCCGGAAAAAGCGGGGCGATCTATTTGATGTCCGGTCTGCTGGAAGAGGGCGCGGGCGATCTGACGGCCCAGGATTTCCTGCGCAAATCTGAAGAACTGGCCTCCAGTTTTGGGTTCCGGGCAAACGGCGATTCTGTCAACATATCGGCGGAATTTCTGCGCGAGACGACCGACGAAACCGCCGAGCTGCTGCGTCTGGCACTGCAGGAACCACATTTTGATCCTGTCGCGGTTGACCGCGTGCGGGCGCAGGTCATCTCTATTATCGCCAGCGATCTGCAGGATCCGCAAAGCATCGCCAGCGCCCGGTTTGACGAATTGGCTTATGGCGCGCACCCCTACGGCACGCCCTCAACGGGGACGACGGACAGCGTGAACCTGCTGACCCGTGACGATCTGATTGCGGCACATCGAAATTCCATGACAAGGGACCGGATGTTTGTGGGCGTTGTCGGCGACATTACGGCGGAAGACCTGGGCGTTGTCCTGGACAATCTGCTGGGCGGGTTGCCAGAAACCGGCGCACCGATGCCTGTGCGGGCGGACGTCAACATCACCGGCGGGGTGACGGTGGTGGACCTGCCAACGCCGCAATCGGTGGCGGTGTTTGGCCATGCAGGCATCAGCCAGGACGATCCGGATTTTTTTGCCGCCTATGTGATGAACCAAGTCTTTGGCGCCGGTGGCTTTACCTCTCGGCTGACCGAGGAAGTGCGCGAAAAACGCGGGCTGACCTATGGTGTTTATTCCTATCTGGCGTCTTACGATCTGGCGGAACTGTATCTGGGCGGTGTGTCCTCTTCGAATGAAACGATTGCCGAAGCGATCGATGTGATCCGGGCGGAATGGCAGAAAATGGCAGAAAATGGCGTGACAAAGGAAGAGCTGGAGGCGGCCAAGAAATACATGACCGGGGCCTATCCCCTGCGCTTTGACGGGAATTCACGGATTGCCGGGATTTTGGTGGGCATGCAGATGGATGATTTGCCAAGGTCTTATATTGCCAACCGGAATGGCTATATAAACGCGGTCACGCTGGAAGACGTGGCGCGGGTGGCCAAGCGGCTGATGAAGCCGGAAAACCTGCGGATTGTGGTGGTGGGTGCGCCGGAAAATCTGGTGACGACGGACTGACAGCGGTACTTAACAGGATGTGAAGATATCCAAGGCGCTTTGCCGCACAACCCGGACCCCGTTTTCAAATAGTTAACGCCCGTCGATTTCAGGTTGCGAAATATCTGAAAAACGGGCGTTACTTGTTGATAAACAACAACTTTTTTACGTTTCCGTTAAACTACTAAACTGGTTTAATGGTTGAGGTTCGCGGTCCATATGGTTGCGCATTGGGATTTCATTATTGGCGGGAGTTTGGTTATCAGTGGCCGGTATTGCAAAAAGACAAAAATACGCCGAATGATGCGGGCTGAAATTTAATCAGCCGGTGTCGAATCGCAGCTGCTTATGCTATCCTTGGTGGCATGCAGCTTGCCAACCCCAATATAAAGCAGAATTCAGCGGTCATTCACCAGCTTGACGAAAGCGCCGTCAACCGGATTGCCGCCGGCGAGGTGGTGGAACGGCCGGCCTCTGCGGTCAAGGAACTGGTGGAAAACGCGCTGGACGCTGGCGCAACGCGCGTAGACGTCACCTACAGCAACGGCGGCAAAACCCTGATCCGCGTGGTGGATGACGGGCACGGGATTGCGGCCAAGCAACTGCCGCTGGCGCTGGCCCGCCACGCCACGTCAAAGATTGACGGCAGTGATTTGCTGAACATTCACACCTTTGGCTTTCGCGGCGAGGCTTTGCCGTCGCTGGGCGCGGTGGGACGTTTGACGATCACCTCGCGCAGCGAAGGTTCGGATGCGTCCAGCCTTGCGGTCAGCGGTGGAAATTTCGGTGCGGTACGTCCGGCAGCACTGGCCAAGGGCACCGTGGTTGAGTTGCGCGATCTGTTTTACGCCACCCCGGCGCGGCTGAAATTCCTGCGCAGCGACCGGGCCGAAGTGCAGGCGATCAACGATGTGATCAAGCGTTTGGCGATGGCGGAACCTTACGTTGGTTTCACGCTGAATGACGTTTCCAACCCGGAAAAGCCCCGGCAGGTATTTCGCTGTGACCCTCAATCGGGTCAGCTGTTTGAGGCCATGCACGCACGCTTGCGCCAGATACTGGGTGCGGATTTCGCCGGGAATTCGTTTCTTGTCGATGCGGAACGGGACGGCATCAGCCTTGGCGGTTACGCCGCCCTGCCCACCTATTCAAAGGGCGCGGCGGTGGCGCAGTATCTGTTTGTGAACGGTCGCCCGGTGCGGGACAAGCTGTTGATCGGCGCGTTGCGCGGGGCCTATTCGGATTTTCTGAGTCGCGACCGTCATGCCGTGGTGGCGCTGTTTTTGGAATGTGCGCCGGATCAGGTGGACGTTAACGTGCATCCGGCCAAGGCCGAAGTGCGGTTTCGCGAACCCGGCACAGTGCGCGGGCTGATCGTGTCCGCGCTCAGGCACGGATTGGCAGAGGCCGGGCATCGCGCCGCTTCCACCGTGGCGGGGGCGACGCTGGGGGCGTTTCAGGCGGAACAGCCGGGCGCCAGAATTTACCAGATGGACCGGCCCGCGGCCGCCTATACGCCGGGGTTTGCAGAGACCGCCCAGCCTTTTGGCCGGGTAGAGGACGATACTGTTATCGACGTGCCCCAAGACACGCCGCTGGGTGCCGCGCGGGCGCAACTGCACGAAAACTACATAATCGCGCAGACCCGGGACGCCGTGGTGATCGTTGACCAACACGCGGCGCACGAGCGGTTGGTTTATGAGAAACTGAAGGCACAGATGGCGGCAAACGGCGTGGCGGCGCAGGCGCTGCTGATCCCCGAGGTGATCGATCTGTCAGAGGGCGACGCGGCGCGGTTGATCGACATCGCACCTGATCTGGCGCGGTTTGGGCTGGTGGTGGAGCCCTTTGGCGGCGGCGCGGTTTGCGTGCGCGAAACCCCGGCCATTCTGGGCGAGGTGAACGCCGTCGCGATGGTGCAGGATATACTGGATGAACTGGCCGATCAGGGCGACAGCCAAAGTGTCAGGGACAAGATCGAGGCCATCCTCAGCCGCGTGGCCTGTCACGGTTCCATCCGCGCAGGCCGCCGCATGAATGCCACTGAAATGAACGCCCTGCTGCGCGAAATGGAGGCCACGCCCCATTCCGGCCAGTGCAACCACGGGCGGCCGACCTATGTTAAGCTGAAAATCAGCGACATCGAAAGGTTGTTTGGCCGCACATGATCACCATCGGTAACATGGAAATCCGCTTTGACGATCCGGTGGTGCTGGGCCTGCTGGGTGTTGCCGCGCTGTTGTTGATCCTGATCGTTCTGGTCTGGCGCAACGGCAGGCGCACCGCGGCTGCGGCTGATCCGGTTTTGGCCCATATGGGCAACCTGGCTGACAACATCCACGCGCTGGGCGTCGGGCAGAACCAGCTGGAAGGGCGCATCAGAAGCGTCTCGGAAAGTCAAGCGTCCAGCCAAAGCAAGATCATCCAGACGATGGAAACCCGCCTTGCCGCCGTGCAGGCGGGCATGAGCGAAAGCCTTCACGGCAGCGCGGTTAAAACCACGCGATCACTGACCGAACTGCAGGAACGGCTGGCGACCATCGACAAAGCCCAAAGCAATATCGAAAAACTGTCGGGCGATGTTTTGTCGTTGCAGGATATATTGTCCAACAAACAAACCCGTGGCGCGTTTGGTGAAATCCAGCTGAACGACATCGTGCGCAACGCGCTGCCTGCGGATGCGTTTACCCTGCAGGCCACGCTTTCCAACGGCAAACGGGCCGATTGCCTGATCCACCTGCCCAACCCGCCGGGGCCGATCGTGATTGACAGCAAGTTTCCGCTTGAGGCTTACGAGGCCATCCGGGCCGCCACCAGCAAGGCAGCGTTGGAAATGGCGGGCCGGGCCATGAAGACCGCAGTGCGAAAGCATATTAAGGATATTGCTGAACGATATATTATCGAGGGTGAAACCGCTGATGGCGCCTTGATGTTCCTGCCCTCTGAAGCGGTATACGCCGAACTGCACGCCAATTTCGCCGATGTGGTGCGCGAAGGTTTTGCCGCCAAGGTCTGGATCGTGTCGCCAACCACGTGCATGGCCACGCTGAACACCATGCGGGCCATTTTGAAGGATGCAAGGATGCGTGAACAAGCAGGGGCCATCCGGCGGGAACTGGGATTACTGTACAAAGACGTGGATCGTCTGGGCGAGCGGGTGGAAAATCTGGACAAGCATTTCGGGCAGGCGGCCAAGGATATTTCAGAGATCAAGATTTCCGCCGCCAAAGCCGGCAGCCGCGCCCGCAAATTGGACAATTTTGATTTTGAGGAAGTGTCGCAGGTTGAAGGCGGCGGGGACGTGATAAAGCTGGCCCCGAAACCGCAGCCGCCGGAGTAACCGCGTGAACCCGAACCAAAACCATCCTCTGCGATTTGAAAGCGCCAACGAGCTGCATGCGCGGCCTTTTCCGGAACTGTCCGCCCCGGCCCGCGCCGCATATCTGGCCGTTTCAATTGAACCGGGCGAGGAAAACAAAGCCGCCGCACGGGCGCATTTGCTGGCCCTGCTGGACCGGTTTGGTGCGGATCATCCGGCCCCCGCATCCAACCATTATTTCGGCACGCTGGGGCGGTTGAACCTGAAGTGGGAGGCGCATTCTGAATTTGTCACCTACACGTTGTTTGCCGAGGGCCTGACGTCAACGCCGTTTAAGGGCCATCTGCACGAAAGCTTTCCCGCTGACTGGCTGGAGGCCATGCCGGGAAAAATCATCACCTCAACCATAGTCCGCATTGAGGTTGAAAAAGACGAGGCAGCGATCGAGGCGCGGCTGGACCGCGAAATGCGCGAATGGTTCGTGGGCGAAAGCCTTGCGGCGGCTTACGTGCTGGACCGCACCGCCGTGGTGGCCGGGGACTTTCGCATCGATCAGGGCGGGCACGTGCGGTTTGCCGTGCTGGTGAAAAAAGACATCGGCCAGCGGCGGTTGGGGCGCATCGTGCAGCGTTTGCTGGAGATTGAAACCTATAAATGTATGGCGATGCTCAGCCTGCCGGTGGCACGGCAGGTGTTTGCCAAGGCCGGACCGTTGGACGAAAACCTGTCCAGCGTGGTGCAATCCATGACCGCACACAAAGATCAGGCCGCAGCCACGCTTGAGCGATTGCTGGAGGTCTCGGCACAGGTGGAGATACTGTCCTCCACCACCGCGTTTCGCTTCAGCGCCGGGGTTGCCTACCGCGAGATCGTGGCCCAACGGATCAACGTCTTGCGCGAGGAACGGGTGCTGGGGCGGCAGTTGTTTTCGGAATTCATGATGCGCCGGTTTGATCCGGCGATGCGCACCTGTGATGCAGCCCAAACACGGCTGCGTGAATTGTCCGCCCAATCCGCCCGCGCCTCTGATCTTCTGGCCACCCGCGTTGGCGTGGCCACAGCCGATCAAAACCAAAAACTGCTGGCACGGATGAACGAACGCGCGGCGCTGCAGATGCGTCTGCAGGAAACCGTCGAGGGCCTGTCGGTGGTTGCGGTGACGTATTATGCGGTCAATCTGCTGGGTTATTTGCTGGCACCGGTTGCCCTGCCTTTTCTGCCATCCAAAAGCTGGCTGCTGGCCGGATTGGTGCTGCCGGTCGCGCTGCTGGTCTGGGGCATGATCCGGCGGATCAAGGCGCGGGTCGGCATGGTGCGGGACTCGTAGCGTGCGCCGGTTCCAATGGGCAAATTAATCCTGTTCAACAAACCCTACGGCGTGTTGTCACAGTTCACCGATGCAGGCACGGTTGGTACAAAACGCCCGACGTTATCGGATTATATAAACGTGCCGGGCGTTTACGCCGCCGGTCGCCTTGACAAGGACAGCGAGGGTTTGCTGGTGCTGACAGATGACGGCAAACTGCAGGCCCGGATTTCAAACCCAAAGCACAAAATGGCCAAAACCTATTTGGTGCAGGTGGAGGGGGCGGCAAATGATTCCGCACTGGCGCAGTTGCGGGGCGGAGTTGCACTGAAAGACGGCATGACCCGCCCGGCAGAGGTTCGGGCTGTCCCGCAACCCGCCAACCTTTGGCCTCGCAACCCGCCAGTGCGCGTTCGCAAGACCGTGCCGGATTGCTGGCTGGAAATCACCATATCCGAAGGGCGCAACCGGCTGGTCCGCCGGATGACCGCCGCGGTTGGCCTGCCCACGTTGCGGCTGATCCGGGCGCGCATTGGCAAGTGGTCAGTAAAGGAGATCGCCCCTGGACAATGGCGGGAATACCACTAACCCCCGCCATTCATCTTTGCAAAAATACTCAACTCAAAAGCCGGTCAAATACGCCCGGCGCAGGATAATTTCATGCACGTTTCAAATGATCCACCACTTCCAAATGCTGGGCGATACCGCCCACGGTTTCCATCCATCTGGCAACAAGTTTTGGCTCCCCGGGGGCAGCAGTCACGCCGGCTGCGATTTCGCCGTTCAACACAGCCTCCACCGCCAGTGACAGCGAAATGGAAACCAACAGCGCCATGGCGGTGGCGTCCGGACCGCCAAAGGCATCCATCGCGTAGGTCTTGTGGTATGTTGTCTGTTCGCCAGCCTCGGCTTTCAAGGATACGCATAAAACAACCCGGTCAGGCTCGCCCGCCGCATAGGAATTTTCCGCCCAGAACTGGTCTGACATCGCCTGCAGACGCGCCTCCCCGGCGGCCCCTTCCAGTGTTTCCACCTCGGCAAACACATCTTTCCAGGCCGCCGCCCAGCCGTTCAGGCGCAGGGTGCCGCGCACAAACTGTTTGACCGGCCAGTCTGGGTTGAAATTGTAGTCCTGCATAAACGGCAGGCTGTCGCGGTTGGGATAAACTTCAAAAGCCTCGTCTTTAACCAGCGGAGCCGTGTAGCTGCTGATGGCATCCCACGGCCGCGCCACGTTCCGTTCCTTGAAATCCGCAATGGATTTTGACGGCGAGCGCAGGGCTTTCAAAACCCCAAGCGGTGACCACGAAAATTTATACCGGAACGGATTTTCAAACTTGGGCACGCCGCCGCAATAAGACGTGAACGAAATCGCGTTTGTGTCGGCACAGGCCCTTGAGGCACGGTAATCAGCCACCAGCCAATGGGCCATTATATGGTCTATGCCCGGGTCCAGCCCAACCTCGTTGACCAGACAAAGACCGGCATCTTTGGCAGCAACGTCCAGCACCCGCATGTCCGGGGCGATGTAAGACGAAGATACGAAATGCGCCCCCTTTGCCAGACACAACTCTGCCAGCGGCACGTGCCAATCCCCCGGCAGCATGGAAACCAGAATGTCACCTCTGGCCAGTTCAGCGGTGATTGCCTCTTTGCTGAAGGCCTTGATATTACCCGTCAGATCACCAACCGCCGCCTGTGCCTTGTCCACACTTCGGTTCCAGACAGTCACATTATGGCCGTTCTGAATAAGGCGGCGCAGGCCGGGCACCGCAGACAGACCGGTGCCGATCCAGTGGATTGTGGTCATGGTTGCATCCCTTCAGATTTTGGCGATATGCCGATCAAACTCTGCCCTGGCCCTGGCCCAAACGCCTTTGCCGGTATTGTCCAGCCGCAGCAACGACGGCAACAATTGTGCCGCGAAATCCTGCGAACTTTCAAGCGGCAACATTGACGGCAGGTTGTCAATGGCGGTCACATCAAGAACCGGAGCGTCATGCACGCGTAACACCGGCGCGTCAAAGCTGGTGGCGTGGTCGTAAACCGGGATCGGATTATACGCAGAGTTTGGATCACAGGACACATCGGCTATCACCGACAACCGCCGCCGGGCAGCCAAAGCGGATTTTGGCACAAACTGCGGAATGTCAGGACCAGCCAGCACGCAGTTTACAAACAGATCATGTTGCAGAATTTCCGGAAACGGCCCGCCGCGCGCGGTTTCCGCCATGTCCCATTTGGTGACGTTAAGACCCAGCGCCGCCAACAGATCACCCGCCCCGCGGCCAACCCGCCCCAGGGCGCCGACGACGATGGCATCCGGTGTGGCCGCACCGTTGGTCAAGGCCGCCGCCAGATCGCCGTGCAGTTCCGCAAGCAGCACATCTTTGTTGGCATAGGTTCCGATTTCCGCTGGTCCCGACAAATCACCGGCCTGCTGGCAGGCCCATGTTTTGATCCCCACAGCCGCCCCTGCGTAACCGGCCCAATAGCCAAACGCCGCCACCCGAACACCGTCTGGTTCTGTCAGATATTCAAGATCATAAAGGCAGCCGCCGCCGTTTTTGAACCGGCGCAACAGATCAGGACCGTCTGATTGCCCCTTAAAAGCATGGCCAAACATGATGTGGCGGTGCACCAGATCGGTGCCATCCTCCGGCAGTTCCTTCAATCCAAATATTATGGCATCACGCGGGGCGTCGGGCCAGCTGTTTTCCGGTACAACGGCACATCCGGTTTCGCGATATTCGTCAATTCCAATCGCCCGGCACGATGAGTGCTCTACTGAAACATCAAATCCCGCCCGCAGCAGTGCGCCAACACTGTCAGGCGTTACGCCAACCCGCGCCTCGCTTGCCCGCTGTTCCGCCCGCACCCAGATATGTGTCATGAACCCGCTCTTTCCAATGGGCAGACCTAACCCCCGCGCCATGAATTGCCAATGACTTTTATGGCTTCATCTTTGAGCAAATACTCCCGCGCGGAGCGCCCAACGAGCGTTCAGCGACGTTGGCCCGGCCCAACAATTTGTGATCGAAGATCACCAAATTGGCAGGAGCTCCACTTTGACGTTCGGCAGGCAAGTAAAAGGCGGCCCGGGCCGGGCCATTACCCCAAGCCCCTGCGGGGCGGATGCGCTTCGCGCGAGGATATTTGGGCCAAAAAGAAGAGTTCAGATGTGGCATTGGGCGTATTTTTCCGCTTTGGTGTCGGGAAACGGATTTGCGCATTTGTTGGGATGTGGTCTAAGCTTTCCGTGTCGCGTGGGCTTTCAGGAATTCTTATGTCTCAACCAATTACATTTATCTTGGACGGCCGGCAGGTAACGGCAAGTCCCGGGGAAACAATCTGGGAGGCGGCAAAGCGGTTGGGCACGGATATTCCGCATTTGTGCCACTCCGGCGCACCGGGCTATCGTTCAGACGGCAACTGCCGCGCCTGTATGGTGGAAATCGACGGCGAGCGGGTTTTGGCGGCGTCCTGCATACGCGAACCTTCCGAGGGGATGGTTGTCAGCTCGGCCTCGGCGCGGGCGAAAACGGCGCGAAAGCTGGTGATGGAGCTTTTGGTGGCGGATCAGCCGGACCAGAGCAGGGCGCGCGACCGGTCCTCGCATCTTTGGGATATGGCGGGGGTGCAGGATGTGACCACCTCGCGGTTTCCGCAGGTGGACAAAACTGCGGTTCCCCTGCTTGACGACAGCCATGTGGCCATGCGGGTCAATCTGGATGCCTGTATTCAGTGCAACCTGTGTGTGCGGGCCTGCCGCGAGGTGCAGGTGAACGACGTGATCGGCATGGCCGGGCGGGGCCGCGGGGCAGAGATTGTGTTTGATCTGGGCGATGACATGGGCGCCAGCAGTTGCGTGGCTTGCGGTGAATGCGTGCAAGCCTGTCCCACCGGTGCGCTGATGCCCGCGTCTGTGATGGATGATGCGCAGGTTGGTGACTCTGCCGGTTATGACCGCGAGGTGCAGTCGGTCTGCCCGTTTTGTGGCGTCGG
>CAYZQS010000041.1:12191-22392 GCA_964480735.1 uncultured Rhodobacterales bacterium | reverse complement strand
TTTTGCACCTTCGTACAAAATGCCACCGCGAACCCGGGTGCGGGTGTTTGTCAGAACGTATCCACTTGAAACCGGCAGATACACGCTGGAATAAACTTTTGCCGCATCAGCCCCGATCACAAAGGAAAACCCGCCTGCACGGTCGGCCCGCACGCCGATGATGCGTTGCCCGGTCACAACGTCTCGCACGCGCAAATCGCCCCGCCCAAGATTGCCAAAGGTGAAATCGCCGCCGACACGAAGATATGTTTCAACTCCGGCCTGAGCCTCTAAAAATGGCCGAAATCTGACTGACCCGCTGTCACCACCAATCAGCTCAATTTCACGGGCGATTTCGATATTGCCAGTTGGATGAAATCCATTAGCAATCTGACTGCCCAAAACCGCCGGTATGACGTCGCCGGTATATCTGTGAACCCAGGTCTGAAACTGACCCATTCCGGTTTGCGGGCCGGTGGCAACCAAGGAAACACCGGCTGATATCTGGTTTTCGCCGCGCTGAAAATGCGTGATGACACCAAACGCCAGAATACCGGCGTAGCGTCTGTCAGTTCCGATAACCGGATTGGCCAGATTGGCCGGTGCGATGATTTCGCTGCGAACGCGAAATTCCAATATCTTTCCGGCGGTTTGCGGCAGCACGCCGGTCCAGGCTGGTCCACGAACCGTGCTGACGGCATAAGAGCCAGAGCGCCAGCGGTCGTGCCGATCACCGATTCGGTCATTGTTAAATATTCGGGCCGCACCAAGGCGAATGCTGTCACCGGCAAAAACTGGGGATGCCGCCAAGACAAGCAAGAGTAAAAGAAAAATTCTGCGCATTCCAAGCCTCAGGAATAATATTCGTTGGTCCGCCCAGACGGACGTCTTGTACACACATGCCATTGTTTTGAAAAGTGCAATCGCGCAACACTCACGCGCATTTACTGTGCCCGCACTCCATACAGGTTTTGCACCCCTCCACCATCAATACAGCAAACTGCCCGCAATTGGGGCACGCCGCGCCGCGCGGACGCTCGCCAATAGCCAGGGCCGCCGCGTTTGGGTGCGGGTCTGATTTCAGGTGATCGCCTTGCTCTGCTATAAACCCAATCGCCAGCATATGCTGCTCGATCACCCCGCCAATAGCCGCCAGAATGGACGGGATATATTTGCCCTCAACCCACGCCCCGCCGCGCGGATCAAACACCGCCTTCATTTCCTCGACCACAAAACTGACGTCACCGCCGCGCCGAAACACCGCCGAGATCATCCGGGTCAGCGCTACGGTCCAGGCAAAATGCTCCATGTTTTTGGAATTGATGAACACCTCAAACGGCCGCCGGTGGCCGTTCATGATCACGTCGTTAATGGTGATATAAATCGCGTGCTCGCTTTCAGGCCATTTGATTTTATAGGTTTGCCCCTCAAGGGCTTCGGGCCGCCCCAAAGGCTCCGCGATATACACAACCTCTGCTCCGCTGTCACTTTGCGGTGTGGTGTCTGATTTTTCCGAAACCGCCAAAACCGAGCCCGTCACGTCGTTGGGACGATAGGTGGTGCAGCCTTTGCAGCCGCTTTCCCAGGCTTGCAGATAAACGCTTTTGAAGTCCTCGAATGAAATATCTTTCGGGCAGTTGATGGTTTTGGATATCGAACTGTCCACCCATTTTTGTGCTGCGGCCTGCATCGCCACATGCTCTGATGGCCGCAAAGATTGCGCGTCAACGAAATGATCCGGCAGGGGTGCCTCGCCAAACTTGTCGCGCCACATCTGCACCGCGTAATCCACCACTTCTTCCTCGGATTTACTGCCGTCCACCTGCAAAACTTTGCGGCTGTAGGAATAAGCAAACACCGGCTCGATGCCCGAAGACACGTTTCCAGCATACAATGAAATCGTGCCGGTTGGGGCAATGGATGTCAGCAAAGCGTTGCGAATGCCGTTTTTTGTGATGGCTTGGCGCACGTCTTCACCCATCTGTGGCAGCATACCACCCGCCAGATATTTTTCCTGATCATACAGCGGAAACGCGCCTTTTTCGCCCGCCAGATCCGCGGACGCCAGATACGCCGCGCGGGCGATGCGTTTCAGCCAGCGTTCCGTCTGACGCGCGGCTTCTTTGGAGCCATAGCGCAGCCCGGTCATCAGCAACGCATCCGCCAGACCAGTGACACCCAGCCCAATCCGCCGTTTCGCCGCGGCTTCGGCAGCCTGCGCTTCCAGGGGAAAACGCGACACATCCACCACGTTGTCCATCATCCGCACCGCCACCCGCACCAGATCATCAAGCGCTGCTTCATCCAGCGCAGCGCTTTTTTCAAACGGATCAGACACAAGCCGCGCCAGATTGACCGACCCCAACAAACACGCCCCGTAAGGTGGCAGCGGCTGCTCGCCACAAGGATTGGTGGCGGCGATATCCTCGCAATAGGACAGATTGTTCAGCCGGTTGATCCGGTCGATGAAAATCACGCCCGGCTCTGCAAATTCAAACGTGCTGCGGGTGATCTTCTCCCATAAATCCTTGGCCGAAACCGAAGCGTGCACTTTGCCGTCAAAA
Organism: uncultured Rhodobacterales bacterium; assembly: GCA_964480735.1. Classification (GTDB taxonomy): domain Bacteria; phylum Pseudomonadota; class Alphaproteobacteria; order Rhodobacterales; family Rhodobacteraceae; genus UBA5972. Next base: position 19,849 of record CAYZQS010000041.1, on the reverse strand, counting down.
ATCAGATCCCAATCGCCGCCAGTCTTGACCGCGTCCATAAATGCGTCTGTGACCAACACCGACAGGTTAAACATCCGCAGGCGCGCCGGATCGCGCTTGGCATCAACAAAGGCCTCGATATCCGGATGATCACAGCGCAAAGTGGCCATCATCGCGCCGCGCCGGGAGCCTGCGGACATGATCGTGCGGCACATGGCATCCCACACATCCATGAACGACAGCGGACCAGAGGCATCGGCGGCAACTCCCTTCACATCAGCGCCCGCCGGCCGAAGGGTGGAAAAATCAAACCCGATACCGCCACCCTGCTGCATGGTCAGCGCGGCCTCTTTCAGGTTTTCAAAAATCCCGCCCATACTGTCTGGAATGGTGCCCATGACAAAGCAATTGAACATGGTCACCGCGCGCGCGGTGCCCGCACCGGCCAAAATGCGCCCGGCGGGCAGGAATTTGAAATCCTCCAGGGCCGCGTAAAACACATCCTCCCAGTGCTTTGGGTCTTTTTCGTTCGCCGACAAAGCCTTCGCCACTCGCCGCCAGCTGTCTTGTACGGTGTCATCAATCGCCGCACCGTCGCTGGCTTTAAAACGGTATTTCATATCCCAAATCTGCTGCGATATCGGCGCGGAAAAACGATTCATGATACATATATCCACTGGGTTGAAGGCGGATACCCAAGGTAGCGATAACCGATATTCAGGTCAATCTTTTCCTCCATTTGCAATTGCCTTGCCGTGTCATAAACTTATGCCGGGAATCGGGGAAAAGCGGGCGCAATGGCGGGAAATCACGTAAATCTGGTGAAACTCTGCGTAGGCATCAACAGCGTCGAAGCCCTGCTGGCGCACCGTCGCCAAAAAGCCGAGCAGGCGCACAAATCCGGGCAGCAATACCTGTCCACCCACGTGACGCGCATGTGGCCAAAACGCGAGGCGGAACTGCTGAACGGTGGCTCGCTTTACTGGGTGATCAAGGGTTTCATCGCGGCACGACAGGAATTCCTGCGTTTTGAGGAACGCGCGGGTCGCGACGGTATACGCCGCTGTGCGTTGATTATGTCGCCCACCGTCATCCGTACCCAGACCGCCGCCCGCCGCCCCTTTCAGGGCTGGCGGTATCTCGAAGTTGCGCAAAGCCCGCCGGACCTGCCAACAGAGCGAAACTTGACTGAAGACTTGCCGGTTAATATGCTGCAGGCGCTGGCAGAAATCGGGTTACGCTAGAAATTATCGCGCGACTGCGTGATTTTTGGTAACACTGGAGCACGGCGCAAAGCGACCCGCTGGCAATCATAGTTGCAATAAAGGGGAGTGCGACAATGAACCGAAGAGAACTTATATTTGGCAGCTTCGCCGCATCAGGTTTGACATGTCTGACAACAGGTTTGGCATTCGCAGAAGAAGGCGACACACAACCACCGCCAAAATCAAAGAAAAAAATTCCACCAACTTTTGTACCGGAAGTACCAAAAATAATCTCCCGGTGCGGGCGCGAAATTCCGGCGTTGTGTCGCAAAATCCAGCGGGACATGAATGCCATTACAAAAGTTTACCGCGCAATGATAGCAGATGCAGAAAGACGGCTAAAGGCGGGTGGTCTGGATAAGACAGCAGAGCGAAACCTGAAGGGTATGTTGAAATTCCTGCGTCGCAAAAACAACGAGATGACCGAGAACGCCACTGGAAAATCCGCCAGTTATATTCGCGCTGCAAATAAAAAGGCCGGTCTGTCATTTTGTGAAAAAGCGGCCCTTTTCTTACGAAAGGCTGCTGGCAATTCATCTGACTATCGAAAAAGGGGCCGGACGAACCGCCAGCGCGTTCAAGATATTAAAGACGCACGGAAAAATCTTAGAACCGCCACGCGGATAATCAGTCAGGCGACGTCTACTGCCGTACGCAAGGCCCGCTCTGGTGAATCAGCGCTGTCACGGACCCGCAAAGCCAAAGGTACAAGCGGCATTTATTCCGCAAAGCGTCAGGCTGCTATAGATATAGCAGTGCGCAAACTAATGAATGCCAGTGGCTTGATATTTGACGCCAATGACAAAGAAAGAGAGTTGCAGACCATCTCGTTCCGGATTTACGGCAAGGCTTAAGGTTTACCGACAACCCCAAGAAACTCTGCCAGCTCGGTAAGGTTCCCACCGGCGGAGCGGCTTTTGTACAGGGTGGCCTGACTGGCCAGTATCAACCCGTCTGACAACAGCTTAAGGTGATTGGCTTTCAGTGTGCTACCGGTGGACGTGATATCGGCAATCGCTTCTGCCGTCAGGTTTTTGACTGTGCCTTCAGTCGCCCCCTGACTGTCCACCAATTGATAATCCGCCACGCCGTTTGTTCGCAGAAACTCGCGTGTCACCACGTGATATTTTGTGGCAATGCGCAACCGGAACCCGTGAGAGCGGCGAAACTGGGCGGCGACAGCATCCAGATCGTCAAGCGTGTCAACGTCGATCCAACATTTAGGCACTGCAAGACACAGGTCAGCATGGCCAAACCCCATCGTCTGCACCTCTTTTACCACAGAGTCCCAAAGCGGGAGTTTTTCGCAGATCAGGTCTTTGCCGGTCACGCCAAAATCAATCCGCCCTGCCGCCAGTTCACGTGGGATTTCGCCTGCTGAAAGCAGCACCAGTTCAACGCCGCTGATACCTTCAACCGCACCTGCATATTCGCGGGCGGAACCCGAAAGCTGCAGGTGCACACCCCGCTCTTTGAACCAGGCAAATGTTTGCTCTTGCAACCGGCCTTTGGATGGTACGCCCAGCTTGATGGTCATTGCGCGGCCTCGCGCACGGCCAGGCTGAACTCCGGACGGATCACACCGCCTACCGCCGGAATGGAACGGCCTTGCCCCAAGACTTTGGTCAGCGCATCATACCGCCCGCCGCTGGCAATCACCGGCAAATCACGCCGTCCGTCCGCGTAAAAGCCAAATACAAACCCGTCGTAATACTCCAGCGTCGTGCGCCCATAGCTGGCTTCAAAATCAAGTGCGGAAACATCGATCCCCTTTGCATCAAGTGCTGCCAGCCGACGCTCCATCCGGGAGACCGCAGACGCAATGGCCGGCAGCGTATTGGCCAGATCTTTTAGGCGTGCTGCTGCTGTGTCAGATTTGCCGGACAGATTTGATATTTCAAACAAAACTGCCAACTCCTCAGATGAGATATCCGGTGCCACGGCATCCTCTTGCAGGGCGTGCACCCGGGCGGCCACGTCATCCATACTGCGCAACCCAATGTGCACACCCGCCTTTTTGCCCAAATCCCCGGCGTCGGTTTGTTTGGCGGCCGCCAGCAGTTTCCGCCGCTCTTTGGGCACATCCAAAACCCCGCCAAAACGATCCAGCAGCTGTTTAAAGCGCTGCGGGCGCCAAAGATGGCGCAACAGGGCGGTTTTGCGCCGCTCTATTGTTGTCAGCCCCAAAACTGCCGCTCGCAAAATTCCCATATCACCGGTTGCCGCCCGCAGGTTAAGCGGGGCCAAGACATCCGCAAACAGGCCAAAAACCTCTGCGTCTGCGGCGGCCGGATCAGCGCGGTCAAACACCTCGTATCCCACCTGCAAATACTCTGACGCCCGGTCTGATCCCGGCTGGGGCTTTCGCCATATGGGCCCGTTATAGGTGTATCGCGCGGGCTCTGCGCCGTGCGTCATGTGCATCTGAACCACCGGCATTGTAAAATCCGGGCGCAGCATTTGCTCGCCGCGGGCATCGTCGTGGGTCACATAGGCGCGGGCGCGGATGTCTTCGCCGTAAAGATCAAGCAGCATATGCGCCGGTTGCAGGCTTGCAACCTCAACCGACACACCACCGGCCTGCACAAACCGCGCCGACAACCGGTCCGCTTCTTCTTTAATCCGCGCCTGTTTGTCTATTGGCACCGGATCAGCTTTCGCTCTGCGCGATCATCGCCTTAACTTCAGTCACCAGATCACCCCGCGCCACTTCCTTTTGCGCCGGTTGGGCCTTCCATTCCTCGTTGCTGATCAACCCTTCGGCAAGCCTTGCGCCAAGGGCCAGGTCTTTGAGCTGCACAACGCCCCGCGCGTGCTCGTCCGCACCTTCAATCACCGCCACCGGAGCGGCCCGCTTGTCCGCATATTTCAGCTGGTTGCCAAAATTCTTTGGATTGCCCAGATAAACCTCGGCACGAATTCCGGCGTCGCGCAATTCGCCCACCATCGTTTGGTAATTGCTCAAGCGGTCCTTATCCATCACTGTGATCACCACCGGCCCGACACTATCCGCATTAACGCCGCCTTTGGTCTGCAATGCCGCCAACAGCCGGTCAACGCCGATGGAAATTCCGGTTGCCGGAACCTCTTGCCCGGTAAAGCGCTTCACCAAATCATCATAGCGCCCGCCGCCCGCGACAGAGCCAAACTGCCGCGCACGGCCTTTTTCATCCTTAATTTCAAACGTCAGCTCGGCCTCGTAAACCGGGCCTGTGTAATAGCCAAGGCCGCGCACCACAGATGGGTCGATAACAACGCGGTCGGTACCATAGCCCTGTGCATCAAGCAAAGCTGCAATCTGCTTAAGTTCGTGCACGCCGTCGCGCCCAATTTCCGAGCCCGCAACCAGTTCCTGCAAGCGTTGACAGGTTGCAACGGCACTTTCACGCCCGGCCTCTATAAATCCGATGATCGTATTTACTTGACCCTCACTAAGATTGGCCCCGTCGGTGTAATCTCCGCTCTCGTCTTTGCGCCCTTTGCCCAGCAAAGCCCTTACGCCTTGCAGCCCCAGCCGGTCCATTTTGTCTATTGCCCGCAAAACGGTTCCGCGCCGAGTTTCAAACATTGCCGGATCATCTGGATTAAAAACGCCTGCGACTTCCATCACCCCGTTCAGCACTTTGCGGTTATTCAGCCGAATCACATAATCCCCGCGTGCAATCCCAACCGCTTCCAGCGTGTCACACAGCATGGCGCAAATCTCGGCATCCGCGGCCATGCTGGCGGTGCCCACCGTATCTGCATCGCATTGATAAAACTGCCGAAACCTTCCCGGGCCGGGTTTTTCGTTGCGCCACACCGGACCGATCGCAAAGCGGCGGTAGGGTGACGGCAAATCATTGCGGTATTGGGCATACACCCGCGCAAGGGGGGCCGTCAGGTCATAGCGCAGCGCCAGCCAGTCGCCTTCCTCGTCCCAGGCGAACACGCCCTCATTTGGCCTTTCAACATCCGGCAGGAACTTGCCCAATGCCTCTACCGTTTCAACCGCAGAGCTTTCCAATGGGTCAAACCCATAGGCGTGATACACCTTGGCAATCTTTGCCAGCATGGCGTTTCGCAACGTAACCTCAGCACCAAAATAATCGCGAAAACCTTTGGGCGGTGCGGCGGTCGGCCGTTTGATTTTCGGTTTTCTGTTCCGGGCCATCGGCGGTGTCCTTAAACCTGCGTATCTGGCGGACCTCCTAACGCATGGCAGTCGGCTGGGCAAGCTGGGCGCGTCGTCACCCGGCCTTTGGTTTTCGGGCTTCTTTTCGGTGGAAAATATCCTCGCCGAAGGCAGAAAATCTGCTGGCCGACATCTCGCTTGCCGACTATTGTGCGCCCATGTCCAACCCTGACGACATACGCATCACCGATCTGGAAATCCAGTCCGCACACCTGTCCCGCACGGTTGACGAACTAAACGAGGTGGTCACCCGGCAGGCGGACGAGATCAAATCCCTGACCCGTCGCGTTGAAATGCTGATGCAGCGCGCCGCCGCGAGCGAAGCCGCCGAAGGCGAGGCCGCGCCGCTGGCCGATCAGGTGCCGCCCCATTGGTAAAGAAGCGCCATCTCGCGGTGCTGCCGCCCCTGCCCCCATCCGGTGCATTTTGGTTTTTTGACACGATCGAGGAACCTGGCCAGACCCGTGCAATGCACATCATGATCCGGCTGTTTCTGATCAGCCTTGCCGCCGCAGCGCTTGCCCAGTTTTTGACGCAGATACTGGGTTACCGGCCACTGTCATGGATCTGGATGTTTCCGGTGATCTTTGGCGGACTGGCGCTGATGTTTTGGGCGACCAAACAGTGTATTAATCTGTCAGGCACCCGTCTGTGGCTTTTCCAGCTTGCAACATCGCTGGTCGTTTTCACTTTCTTTCTGACTTTGTATCTGTGGCTTGGCGGCCGCCCGGACACGCCTGCGCGGTGGTCAAGCCTGCTGCTGGAACGCTCTGACGACCGCGATCTCCTGTTTACCGCAATTGGCCTTGGCACCGCGCTGGGGTGGTCAATTCACCGCGCATACCCGCTGCGCGGCCTGATACTGGTCATGTTGCTGGTGTTTATGGCCACATGGATGGACTTGCAGGGCTATTATATTGTTTTGCATGACGGCGGGTCGATCTGGGTTCCCGGCTATATCGACAGCACCAGCACCCACCGCCTGAGTGACATTCCAGACAACGACGGCGGTCGGGCCTTTGTGGCCATGACGATGGTTACGCTGGCCACATGCGTGCCGCTGGGCGCGTGGCTGATTTTCAAGCGGTTACGCACCAGCAATTCAAAGGTCGGACGATTGTCTGATTTACCTTAAAACTCCTCCACCACAACAACCCCCGGCAGGCTTTTGATCGCGCCTTTAACTTGCGGCGTTACCGGAAAAGCCTCGCCAAGGCTGATTTCCACCTCGCCCGGCAGATCGGCATGCATCAGCAGCAGATTGACCGGACCTTTGGTGCGTTTTGCAGCCCCCTCGCCGGCCCGGGCCAGCACCGCCGCAACCGAGGCCGCCGTTTCTGCCTCATTGATAAACACCCGCAATCCCATCGCTGCCGCATCGGCCACGGCGCTGTCGATCATCTGCACGGAACGCGCCAGCAGTTTCAGCTGTTCACCCTCCATATTGGCCTCAACCGCCAGCACCACGTTGGCACCAACCTCAAAACTTTCGCGGTATTCCTCCAGCGTGTCAGAAAACACCGTCACCTCGTAAAGGCCTGTGGGATCAGACAGTTGCACGAAGGCAAAGCGGTTGCCGCGGGCGCTTTTGCGTTCCTGTTTGCCCGAGATTGTCCCGGCAATCCGCGCTGCAACCCGCTTGCCCTCTGCCATCTGTGCAAGCTCTGTCAGCGTCAGAACGCCCTTGCGTTTCAGTGGCCCCAAATAATCATCCAGCGGATGACCCGACAGGTAAAAACCCACTGCCTGATGCTCTTGCGCCAGCGTTTCTGTCGGCAGCCAATCCTCTGGCGTTGGCAGGCGCGGCACCGGCAGGTCTTCACCGCTGTCACCAAACAAACCGCCCTGATCGGAATTCGCCGCCGTATGCGTTGCCGCCGAAAACGCCACCAACCCGTCCACACCGGCCAGCACCCGGTGCCTGTTGCGGTCCAGTGCATCAAACGCGCCGGCCCGGGCCAGCATTTCAATCGGGCGCTTGCCGATGCGTTTCAAATCAACCCGCCGGGCAAAATCAAACAGATCACGAAACGGCTTGCCCGCACGCGCCGTGACGATCATTTCCATCGCCTCTACACCAATTTTTTTCAGCCCACCCAGCGCATAAACGATCTGACCCTCTACCACCGTAAACTTGGCACCAGAGCGGTTCACACAGGGTGGGATCAACCCAATTTCAAGGCGCTTCACCTCCTGAATAAAAATATTCAGCTTATCGGTCAGGTGCAGATCGCAGTTCA
>CAYZQS010000041.1:0-12091 GCA_964480735.1 uncultured Rhodobacterales bacterium | reverse complement strand
TTCACCTCCTGAATAAAAATATTCAGCTTATCGGTCAGGTGCAGATCGCAGTTCATCATTGCCGCCATAAACTCTACCGGGTGGTTGGCTTTAAGCCACGCGGTCTGATAGCTGACCAGCCCGTAAGCCGCCGCGTGGGATTTGTTGAACCCATAGTTTGCAAATTTTTCAAGCAGGTCAAAGACTTCCGTGGCTTTGCTGGCATCCACGCCGTTCTTTGCCGCGCCCTCGCAAAACTTGGGACGTTCGGCATCCATTGCCTCTTTGATCTTCTTGCCCATCGCCCGGCGCAACATATCGGCTCCGCCAAGGGTGTAGCCCGCCATTGCTTGGGCGATCTGCATCACCTGTTCCTGATAGACGATGATGCCTTGGGTTTCGTCCAGCAGATGATCCACAGAGGGGTGCAGATACTCGCGTTCCTCCAGTCCGTTCTTAACTTTGCAAAACTTTGGAATATTTTCCATTGGACCGGGCCGGTACAATGCCACCAGTGCCACGATATCTTCGATCACTGTCGGTTTCATCTGCCGCAGGGCGTCCATCATACCGGAACTTTCCACTTGAAACACGGCAACGGTTTTGGCGCTGGTATAAAGCTCGTAGGTTTTAACGTCATCCAGCGGGATCATCCCGATGTCGATTTCAACCCCGCGTGCCTTTAACATATCCAACGTATATTGGATCGCCGTCAGGGTCTTCAGGCCAAGAAAATCATATTTGACCAGACCCGCCTGCTCTACCCATTTCATGTTAAACTGCGTGGCCGGCATGTCTGAACGCGGATCTTTGTAAAGCGGCACCAGTTCCACCAGATCACGGTCACCAATCACGACGCCCGCGGCGTGGGTTGAGGCGTTGCGCAACAGGCCTTCGACAGCCTGTGCATAGGTCAGCATGCGCTCCACCACCTCTTCGCTGCGCGCCTCTTCGCGCAGGCGCGGCTCGTCAGCCAGTGCTTTTTGGACAGAGACCGGTTTGACCCCTTCAACCGGGATCAGCTTGGCAAGCCGATCCACCTGACCGTAGGGCATCTGCAAAACCCGGCCCACGTCGCGCACGGCGGCCTTGGACAGCAAAGCGCCAAACGTTATGATCTGTGCCACCCGGTTTCGACCGTATTTTTCCTGCACATAGGCGATCACCTCCTCGCGCCGTTCCATACAAAAATCGATGTCAAAATCGGGGATCGACACCCGCTCGGGATTGAGAAACCGTTCAAACAACAGGGAATACCGCAATGGATCAAGGTCGGTGATCGTCAGCACATAGGCCACCAATGAGCCCGCACCAGAGCCACGTCCGGGGCCCACGGGAATACCCCGTTCCTTGGCCCAGTGGATAAAATCGGCAACGATCAGGAAATAGCCCGGAAAGCCCATGTCTTCTATCACGCCCAGCTCAAATTCCAGGCGGTTTTCATAGTCTTTCACCGCAGCCGCATGGGGAATGACTTTCAATCGCGCCTTCAACCCAGCCCGCGCGTCCCGGCGCAGGGCGTCAATTTCATTGTCGGCAAATTTGGGCAGCAGCGGGTCGCGCAGCTCTGCCTTGAACGCACAGCGTTGCGCGATTTCCACTGTGTTTTCAATTGCTTCCGGCAGGTCGGCAAACAGTGCGATCATTTCCGCCGGGCTTTTGAAAAAATGCTGCGGCGTCAGATGGCGGCGCGGTTCCTGTTGGTCCACATAGGCCCCGTCCGCGATACAGATCAGCGCATCATGGGCCGCGAACATATCTTGATCGGGAAAATAAACATTGTTGGTGGCCACCAGAGGCAGGTCCATTTTATAGGCCATTTCGATAAATCCACGCTCGGTGGACTGTTCTGCCAATGTGGTCTCGCCGTTCTCGTGCGGGTGGCGCTGCAGTTCCACGTAAAGGCGGTTTTCGAACATGCCTTTCAGGTGCTGCATAAGGCTGTGGGCCTTGTCCACCTGATCGTTTTGCAAAAACGTGCCAACCGGCCCTTCGGCACCCCCGGACAGGCAGATCAGCCCGGCGCTGTGCTTTTCCAACACATCCAGCGACACCTGCGGCACCTGATCGCCAGCGTCCAAAAACGCAGCCGAACTTAGCTTCATCAGATTGCCGTATCCGGCCTCGTTTTGCGCCAGCAAAACCACCGGCCGTGGTGCGCGCGCCTGCTCGCCCGGTCGCACGGCCGCTTCAAATTGCAAATCTATCTGACAGCCAATAATCGGCTGAACACCCTTTGTGGCGGCAGCCACAGAAAACTCCAGTGCCGCAAACAGGTTGTTGCTGTCAGTCACGGCAACCGCGGGCATCCGATTGGATTTGCACAAATCGGCCAGTGTTTTTACTGGCACCGCCCCCTCAAGCAGCGAATATTCCGTGTGCAATCGCAAATGAATGAATTGGGGTTTGGCGCTCATGACTTGGTTGTAGCGGCAACTGGTTTGGGAAAAAAGCCGTTTTCAACAGCGCCGTGATTGAATATCAATCCCGCAGGTTTTGGAGGATCACAATGGGCAAGCTGACGACACATGTGCTGGACACAGCAACCGGAAAACCGGCGGAAGGGTTGAAAATTGAACTGCACAGTCTTGCCGGTTCCGGGCGTAAACTGATCGGCAATTTCATAACCAACCATGATGGCCGCGTTGACGCGCCGTTGCTGGAGGGGGGCGCATTTCAGCCGGGACGTTACGAGCTGACGTTTTTTGCCGGCGCCTATCTGGATCAAAGCGGTGCTGTAACGACAGCGCCAAAGTTTCTTGACGAAATACCGATCCGGTTTGGTTTGGCCGAGGACAAGCATTATCACGTTCCCCTGCTGCTGGCCGCACATGGCTACTCGACATATCGCGGCAGTTAAGGCATTTTTTGATTTCTACAGCGTTGGTATCAGAACGATTGAACACCGGTCTGTGGGTATCGGCCTAGTGAATTTGGCAGAGTTAAAGGGCAAGGTTGTTCGATTTGGCCCATCAGATACCGGGACTAAACACCTAAGTTCCTGCACCTGCGCGCTGTTTGTCTCCCCCACTGCCTCAATCTGTTGGCCGTTATGACGTTGTGACGGGGACAAACCGGCGCATATCTCCGGTGCGACGACGGTTAATTTTTGGTGCACAGGAATAAAGTGCTGGCGCTCGGCCGGTAACGCTGACCGAAGTTTCAAGCTGGCTTGAGGAAAATCAATCTTACACCCCGCGGATGCGGCAAGAAGCAATTCATTATAATCAGCTGATATAAAATAATAGTCGAGGTACGATTATTCGGATTTTGAATGATTGAAATATTGGACTTATCGAATTCCCGGCATTTAACATTCCAGTCTTCCAGTTTTCTGGACGTCCAGAGTTCTGGAATTCCGGAATTCTGGACGTCCGGAATTCTGGACTTCCGGACTTTCAGACCTCCAATGGTCTGGACTTCCGGTATTCTGGACTTCCGGAATTCCAGAACTCTCCGCTCATCAGCCTTTCAGTCCACTGGACCCGATCCGCCGGACCGCAGGTCCACACAACCTGCCGGTCTGATCAAACACAATCAAACTGGTACGAACGCTCAACCCAATTAACATCAGCGCCAGACGATCTTTCCGTTGTGTCCGCGTCACGCCTGTTGTGTTTTCAGAAAACCGGTCTTCTACCGTCCCTTATCGGAAAGGTCTCTGACACCAAAAATCAACATTGCCGGAAAGTTCCGCTTTCGCACGCACAAAACCGAATCCTTGCCACACCTAACGATTCCTGCTTTGTTAGCCGAAGGGCAATGGCCGCGGGTCTGTTTTACGTCGCATCGGACGGGCGCGCAGATGGCTGAGTGTAGAGAAGGCGGCGGGTTTTCATATATGGAAATCGAGTTTCTTCTGAATGGAGAGACCGTAAGCGTCGCCAAAAAATCGGCCACGTGCACCCTGCTTGACTGGTTGCGCGAAGATAACGGACTTTGCGGCACCAAAGAGGGCTGTAACGAGGGCGATTGCGGTGCCTGCACGGTCATGGTGTCATCTCTTGACGGTGAAAAGGTTACGCATCAGGCGCAAAACGCCTGTATTTTATTCTTACCGCAACTGCAGGGAAAATCGGTCACCACGGTTGAAGGTCTGACGGGCCCAGGGGGTGAACTGCATCCTGTGCAGGCGGAAATGGTGAAACACCACGGCAGTCAATGCGGGTTTTGCACGCCGGGCATTGTGATGTCACTGGCCATCGCCCATCGAAACGGCAACAAGCGTCACGACGATGTTCTGGCTGGAAACCTTTGCCGCTGTACCGGTTACGCCCCGATCATCCGTGCGGCCAATGCCGCTGCCCGAAAGTCTGTGCCAAAATGGCAAAACGACCACATCGAAAAATTGTCAGCGATGGCGACGGCCACTGATCTGAATATCGCCGACGCATTTGTACCAGCCACCATAGAAAGCCTTGCGCTGTGGTACGAAAAAAATCCCGATGCCACGATTGTCGGCGGGGCCACAGACGTTGGTCTGTGGGTCACCAAGCAGCTTTTGGACTTAAAGAAACCCGTTTTTGTAAGCCAGATCAAAGAGATGCAGCGCATCAGAGTGACTGATCACGCAATTCGGATCGGCGCCGCCGCCAGCCTTGGTGCCGTTCAAACGCTGATGGCGGATCATTTTCCTGATTTCGCCGAACTGATCCGGCGGTTTGCCTCACCACCCGTGCGCAACGCCGCCACCATCGGCGGCAACATCGCCAATGGTTCGCCAATCGGCGATGCACCACCGGCCCTGATCGCGTTGGCGGCCACTTTACATCTGCGCAAGGGCAACAACACCCGGGAAATCGCCATAGAGGATTTCTTTGTCGACTATGGCAAACAGGACCGCGCAGCCGGTGAATTTGTCGAGGCGATTTCGATACCACGCCAGCCTGACCACCTGAAATGCTACAAAATTTCCAAACGGTTTGATCAGGACATAACGGCGGTGCTTGGTTGTTTTAACATTGTCGTGGATGACGACAACCACGTCAAATCGGCCCGTATTGCCTTTGGTGGCATGGCCGCGACGCCCAAGAAGGCCAAAAAGGTTGAAGCCGCACTTTTGGGGCAGATATGGAATGACGCCAGCATCAAACATGCCATGACCGCCTTTGATCAGGATTTTGCACCCATTGATGATATGCGCGCCTCTGCGGTTTATCGCCTGCAGGCCTCGCGTAATCTGTTGCTGCGCTATTTCGCCGAGGGCCAGCTGGGCCCCAAATACACCCGCGTTCTGGCGGTAAAATCATGAGCGTGACACAGCCGGAACCCCACGACGCGGCATCGCTGCACGTTACCGGAACAGCACGCTATGTGGACGATATTCCCACACCCAGGGGCACGTTGCATCTGGCCTTTGGCATTTCTTCCATTGCCTGTGGTGATATTGACGCGATGGATCTGGACGCAGTGGAGCACGCAAGTGGCGTGGTCGCGGTTTTAACCGCGCTTGATCTGCCCGGTGCCAACGACGTTTCGCCTTCCAGTCATGACGAACCCATGCTGTCTGATGGCAGCGTGCATTTTCTGGGCCAACCGCTGTTTTTGGTCATTGCCAACAGCCATCTGGCGGCGCGCAAAGCGGTGAAAAAAGCGCAGGTTCAGTATATCCAAAAACCGGCGCTGCTGACAATTGACGACGCTATCAAAGAGCAAAGCCAGTTTGAAAAACCGCTGCAGTTTCTTAAAGGCTCGCCTGAGCGCGCAATCAGGGACGCAGCCCGCACGGTGGCCGGGCAGATCGAAATGGGCGGGCAGGAGCATTTTTATCTGGAAGGTCAGGCCGCCTGCGCCATCCCGCAGGAAAACGGCGATGTTGTCGTGCATTCCTCAACGCAGCACCCCAGCGAAATCCAGCATAAGGTGGCAGAGGCACTTAACCTGCCCCTGAACGCTGTTCGTGTTGAAACCCGGCGCATGGGTGGCGGATTTGGCGGCAAGGAAAGCCAGGGCAACAGTCTGGCGGTTGCCTGCGCTGTGGCTGCAAAGTTGACCGGGCGACCCTGCAAAATGCGCTATGACCGCGATGATGACATGGTCATCACGGGCAAACGGCACGAATTTCGTATTGAATATCAGGCGGGCTTTGATGACACCGGTAAACTGGCCGGGGTCGTATTCACCCAATTCGCCCGATGCGGCTGGGCGCAGGACCTGTCTCTACCGGTGGCCGACCGTGCCATGCTGCATGCGGACAATACCTATTTTCTGCCTCATGCCCGCATCACCAGCCACCGCCTGCGTACCAACACTGTATCAAACACCGCATACCGAGGCTTTGGCGGACCGCAGGGCGTTTTGGGGATCGAGCGGGTGATTGATCATATTGCCCATGATCTGGGCAAAGACCCGGCAGAGGTTCGGCGGGTAAACTACTACGATAACCTGAAGGCCAAATCGGGCCAGACGACGCCCTATCACATGACGGTCACAGACAGCGTGATTGATCAGATTTCTGATCAACTGATAAAGTCGTCCGATTACGACGCCCGCCGCGCCAAAATTGCCAAGTGGAACCACGACAACCCGATCCTGAAAAAGGGCATCGCGCTGACGCCAATCAAATTTGGCATTTCATTCACGCTGACGTTTCTCAATCAGGCCGGCGCTTTGGTGCATATTTATTCTGACGGTTCCATCCACATAAACCACGGCGGAACCGAGATGGGTCAGGGCCTGTTCACCAAAGTGGCGCAAGTGGCAGCAGAAGTTTTTGGCCAGCCGACATCTGCCGTTAAAATCACCGCCACCGATACGTCAAAAGTGCCAAACACTTCGGCGACGGCGGCCTCTTCCGGATCAGATCTCAACGGTATGGCGGTCAGGGACGCCTGCGCCACCATCAAAGGGCGGCTGATAACCCATCTGATGGCCAAACATAAGGTCAACCGCTCTGCAATTAGGTTTACCAAGAGCAAAGTATTTGTCGGCGAAAAAGCCTTTAAATTTGCGGATGTGGCGGCGGACGCCTATCAAAACCGGATTTCGCTGTCCTCCACCGGATTTTACACCACACCAAAAATTCAGTGGGACCGGTTCAAAGGCCGAGGTCGCCCGTTTTACTACTTCTCATACGGCGCGGCGGTAACCGAGGTGGTGATTGACACGTTAACCGGCGAAAACCGAATTTTGCGCTGTGACATCCTGCACGATGTCGGCAAATCCCTGAACCCGGCGATTGACATCGGTCAGATCGAGGGTGGTTATGTGCAAGGCGCGGGCTGGCTGACAACAGAAGAACTGGTGTGGAACGACAAGGGCCGCCTGATGACCCACGCGCCAAGCACTTATAAAATCCCTGCCTGTTCTGATCGCCCGGATGTGTTCAATGTCAGTATCTGGGAAAAAGGCGTCAATCAGGAAAAAACTGTCTACCGCTCCAAAGCGGTGGGCGAGCCACCGTTTAATCTTGGCATTTCGGCATTTTTGGCACTTTCTGACGCTGTTGCCGCCTGCGGCGACGGCTCCAGATACGTTGCCCTTGATGCACCTGCCACAGCAGAGCGGATATTGTTCGCGGTGCAACGGCAAAAAGACGGGGGCGGCGGTTGAGTATTGATATTGCGAAACTACGGGCAGCAGTTGACAACCACGGCGTGGTGGCGCGGCTGACGGTGGCAGCGGTGGCCGGGTCTACCCCGCGCGAGGTTGGCGCCTCGATGCTGGTATGGCCGGGGGGCCAATCAGGCACCATTGGTGGCGGCACACTGGAGTATGATGCCGCGCGGCTGGCGCGGGCAAAGTTGAAAAACCTGAACACCACGGATGGTCTGATCAAAATACCCCTGGGGCCTTCGCTTGGGCAATGCTGCGGTGGTACTGTGACATTGCTTAGCGAGATTGTGACAGCGGATGTTTGTGCGGAAATTCAACAACAGCTTGATAAATATAACGTTTATGCCCGTCCAGTGACGCCCGATGCCCAGCGGCAACCTTTGCACATCAAACGTGTTCTGGCTGGCGCACGTGCGGGCAATCCCCCCGCCACGTCGACCCTAAGCGAAGGCTGGTTTGCCGAACCCGCAGACCCAAGCCACACGCCTTTGTGGATTTTTGGTGCGGGTCATGTGGGACGTGCGCTGGTCCAGGTGTTTGACCCCCTGCCCTTTGACATCACATGGCTTGACACGCACACCAGCCGCTTTCCCCGGGACATCCCCGCCACAGTCACGCAGTTGACGGCAGAAAATCCGGCGGCGATGGTCGGTTATGCACCAAATGACGCGCACCATCTGGTGCTGACATATTCCCATGCGCTTGATTTGGAAATTTGCCACCGCCTGCTGAACCACAATTTTCAGTTTGCCGGGCTGATCGGCAGCAAAACAAAATGGGCGCGGTTTCGCAAACGGCTGGCGCAGCTGGGCCATCCGGAACAGGCTATCGTGCGCATCGCCTGTCCGATCGGCCTGCCAGAGCTTGGCAAAACACCGCAGGCCATTGCGGTTGGGGTTGCGGCTAAGCTATTGCTGATCGCAAACAATCAAGAATCCTTACCGCAGACCGAAAAGGACGTGGCCCATGACCACACTTCTTAGCGTCAATGGCCTGACCAAGGCCTACCCGGGTGTTGTCGCCAATGACAGCGTTGATTTTGAAGTCCGCGAGGGTGAAGTTCATGCCTTGCTTGGCGAAAACGGTGCGGGCAAATCCACGCTGGTGAAAATGATTTATGGTCTGGTGCGACCGGATTCCGGTTCCATGACCCTCAGTGGCGAAGTATTCACACCGCACGAACCGCGCGAGGCCCGCGCCGCCGGCGTGGCGATGGTGTTTCAGCATTTTTCTTTGTTTGACGCACTTAGCGTGGCTGAAAACATTGCGCTTGGCATGGAAAACGCTCCGCACCGCAAAGAGTTGTCCCAGCAAATCCGGGACGTTTCCAATGCCTATAAACTGCCGCTTGATCCAAAACGTATCATCGGTGATCTGAGTGTTGGCGAGCGTCAGCGCGTTGAAATCATTCGCTGCCTTTTGCAAAACCCAAAACTGTTGATCATGGACGAACCAACCTCGGTGCTGACCCCGCAAGAGGTGGAAGTGCTTTTTGAAACGCTGGAAAAACTGTCCGGCGAGGGCACGTCGATCCTGTATATCTCGCATAAACTGGAAGAAATCCGCCGCCTGTGCGACCATGCCACAATCCTGCGCATGGGCAAAGTTGTCGGCAACTGCACGCCTGCGGAAAAAACCGCACGCACGCTGGCGGAAATGATGGTCGGGTCCAGCCTGCAAACGCCGGCCAAGAAAAACCTGCATCTCGGCGCGCCGATCCTGGAGGTTAAGGATTTGTCGGTGGTATCCAAAAACCCGTTTGGTACCACACTAAAGGACATCAATCTGACCGTCCGCGCGGGCGAGATCATGGGGATCGGCGGCGTGGCCGGTAACGGGCAGGACGAGTTGATCCTCGCCCTAAGCGGTGAAACCCGGACATCGCGCCAGACTATCCGTGTCAGCGACGTTGATCTTGGTGATCTTGGTCCAAATGACCGCCGCCAGATGGGCCTTTTAACCGCGCCGGAGGAGCGTCTGGGCCACGCGGCAGCGCCTGACATGAGCCTGACGGAAAACGCTTTTCTGACCGGGGACATCCGGCAAAAACTGTCCCGCAACGGATTTTTGAAATGGGGCGCGACGCGCGGGTTTGCCATGGCGGTTGTGGAAAATTTCGACGTGCGCACGCCGGGGGTCAAAAACTCTGCCAAGTCCCTGTCCGGCGGCAATCTGCAAAAATTCGTGGTCGGCCGCGAAATCATGCAAAACCCGATTGTTCTGGTGGTGAACCAACCCACCTGGGGCGTTGACGCCGCCGCCGCTGCTGCCATCCGGCAATCGTTGATGGATCTGGCGGAAGGCGGCGCTGCTGTGGTTGTGGTTAGTCAGGACCTGGACGAGCTGCTTGAAATATCGGACCGCTTTGCGGTGCTGAACGAGGGACGTCTCAGCCCACCTTCAGAGGCCAGTGAGCTAAGCGTTGATCAGATTGGCCTGATGATGGGCGGAATGGAGGCGGACCATGTTCCAGCTTGAAGCAAGACCACAATCCTCGGCCTTTTGGTCGGCCCTGACGCCGGTTCTGGCGGTGATCGCCACCATGATCGCGGGTGGCATATTATTTGCGATACTGGGCAAAGACCCGGTGGAGAGCGTACGCCTGATATTCGTTGACCCGCTGCTGACACCCTATAACCGCAGCCAGTTGTTGGTGAAAGCCGCGCCCCTGATCCTGATCGCCATCGGCCTGTCCATCGGTTTTAAGGCGGGTATCTGGAATATCGGCGCTGAGGGCCAGTTTATCATGGGCGCGGTTGCCGGTGGTGCCGTTGGCTTGGCGGTCTATCCGGTGGATTCGGCCTGGGTGTTGCCCGCAATGGCCGTGGCCGGAGCGTTTGGGGGCTTTTTATGGGCGATGATCCCGGCGCTGTTGCGCATAAAATTCAACGCCAACGAGATTTTGGTGTCCCTGATGCTGGTCTACGTTGCCACCAATTTTCTTGGCGGTATGGTCACGGGGCCCTTACGCAACCCCGATGGGCGCGGCTTTCCGGAGTCTCGCAGTTTTCAGGACCTGCCGGGGACATCAAATTCTGAAATATTCGCCGGCACCGGTATTCACGCCGGTGTGCTGGTGATGTTTGCCGCCGTCATTGTGGCCTATATCATGTTTAACCGGCACCGCCTTGGCTTTCAGATCAAACTGACGGGCCAGTCGCCGCGCGCTGCGCGCTTTGCCGGGGTTAACCCGAGTGTGATGATCGCGGTCTGTCTGGGTATTTCCGGCGCTTTGGCCGGGTTGGCCGGGTTGTTTGAAGTGACCGGACCAGCCGGAAAACTGACCACCAACTTTCCCGTTGGTTATGGCTTTACCGCCATCATCGTGGCCTTTCTGGGCCGCCTGAACCCGATCGGCATATTATTGGCCGGAATCGTCATGGCAATCACTTATATTGGTGGCGAAACCGCACAGTTCAGGCTGGGCGTACCGGCGGCGGCCATTTCAGTGTTTCAGGGCATGTTGTTGTTCTTCCTGCTGGCGGTGGATTTGTTATCGAACTACCGTATCAGGTGGGTCGGAAAGGAGCGCGCGTAATGGATTTTTCATCGCTAAATCCCATCGCTTTGATTGTCAGCCTGATGGTTGCCGCAACCCCTTTGGTGTTGGCAGCTATCGGTGAACTGGTGGTCGAAAAATCAGGCGTTCTGAATCTGGGCGTTGAGGGCATGATGATATGCGGCGCGGTGTTTGGATTTATGGTGTCCGTGGAAAGCGGCAATCCTTGGCTGGGCCTTGGCGCGGCATTTGTGGGTGGGGCGGCGATCGCGCTGATCTTTGGCATTCTGACCCAGTATCTGTTATCAAATCAGGTGGCAACCGGTCTGGCGCTGACGTTGTTCGGACTGGGATTTTCCGCCCTTTTGGGGCACAGTTACACCGGCATCAAACCACCGTCCTTTCCCAAACTTGATATCCAGTTTCTGGCCGATATTCCTTATGTTGGCGGGGTTTTGTTTCAGCACGATTATATGGTCTATGTCTCGCTTCTGCTGGTGTTTGCGGTTTGGTATTTCCTGAAATTCACCCGCGGCGGGTTGGTGCTGCGCGCGGTTGGCGAAAGTCACGACGCGGCCCACGCGCTGGGTTATAAAGTGGTGCGGATTCGGATGCTGGCGATCATGTTTGGCGGGGCCTGCGCCGGGCTGGGTGGGGCCTATATCTCGTTGATCCGGGTGCCTCAATGGACCGAAGGCATGACGGCAGGCGCGGGTTGGATTGCGTTGGCGCTGGTGGTGTTTGCCAGTTGGAAGCCCTGGCGCGTGGTGTTTGGCGCCTATCTGTTTGGCGGCTTCACCATCATGCAACTGAACTTGCAGGCCGTCGGCATCACAATTCCGGTCGCGTATTTGTCAATGACTCCATACGTGATAACCATTATCGTGCTTGTTATCATTTCCGCTGACCGAAAACGCGCCAGCGCCAATGCTCCGGCCTCGCTGGGTCGGGTCTTTCATGCCTCGCACTAGGGGCATTTAAATCGCCGGATCAACTGCTGATCTGGTTAACCAAGGGAGAAACAAATGAAACTAATGAAAACACTTATGGCGGGTGCCG
>CAYZQS010000040.1:5172-22770 GCA_964480735.1 uncultured Rhodobacterales bacterium | reverse complement strand
TGGGTCGCCCGCATGATGATGATGCAGCTTGAGGTCGTGGGCAACGTGCCGTTTGACACGGTTTATCTGCACCAGCTGGTGCGCGATGAAAACGGCGTGAAAATGTCAAAGACCCTTGGCAACGTCATCGACCCCCTTGAAATGATTGACGAATTTGGCGCGGATGCGGTGCGCTTTACCATGACGTCCATGGCCGCCATCGGGGGCAGCCTGAAACTGTCAATGGAGCGGGTCAAAGGGTATCGCAATTTTGGCACCAAACTGTGGAACGCCGCGCGGTTTGCTGAGATGAATGAGTGCAAGCCCTCACCCGATTTTGACCCCAAATCCGTCACCCAGACGGTCAACAAATGGATCGTCGGCGAGACGGCGCGCACCCGCGAAACTGTTGACAAAGCCCTTGAACAATACCGTTTCAACGACGCCGCCAATGCCCTTTACGCCCACGTCTGGGGAAAGGTTTGTGACTGGTATGTGGAGCTGTCAAAGCCGCTGTTTCAGGGCGATGATGCGCAAGCCCGTGCCGAAACCCGGGCCACAATGGCCTGGGCGATCGATCAATGCCTGATCCTGCTGCACCCGATCATGCCGTTTGTCACCGAACAGCTGTGGGGCGACATTGCGGCGCGTCAAAAAATGCTGGTCCATGCCGACTGGCCCACCTACACGGCGGCGGATTATGTGGACGATGACGCGGACCGCGAGATGAACTGGGTCACCGGCCTGATTGACCAGATACGATCTGTCCGGGCCGCCATGCGAGTGAACGCCGGGGCGCAGATTGATATGATAACGCTGGAACTTGACGCCGCCGGTCAAACCGCGCTGACGGGCAACCTGTCCATGATCAAACGGCTGGCGCGGATTGAAAACCTGTCGACCGCCAAAACAGCGCCCAAAGGCGCGGTCACGCTGGCGGTCACGGGCGGCACCTTCTGCCTACCGCTGGCGGATGTGATTGATATCGCAGCAGAAAAGGCGCGACTGGCCAAGGCGCTGGACAAGCTGGGCAAAGAGCAGAGCGCCCTAAGTGGCAAGCTTGCAAACGAAAAGTTTCTGGCCAACGCTCCGCCGGAGGTCGTGCAAACCCAGCGCGACCGACTGGGTGTGATAACAGAGGAAACCGCAACCCTGCGGGCCGCCTTGGACCGCGTGGCCGCTTTGGCCTGACCGGAAAGTGCCATGCCGACGCTTGATTTGAAAAACCCCGCGGACAATCCGTTTTTTGTGATCGTGCCGGCCGGGCTTTCGGCGATGACGGCCCTGTCCATCGGCATCATCCTGCCGACGATCGTGCCGATTGCCAAAGAAATGCAGGTATCCGAGGAACTGAGCGCCATGCTGATCGGCGGCTGTTTTGTTCTTCACAACGATAATTCGCAAAAGCCCATCTGACAAAGCATACCGGCGCTATTCTTATTGGTATAAATATCCGCGCCGCAGGCCAGAGTCTGTTGAGCTGCCAACCGGACCGGCACCGAAATTGCGACCTTGATACAACCCGGCAAAAACCGTTACTTTCAACACCATGACGACGCCCAGATACACGCCGCTTGCCGCCGCACTGCCCGCAACCGTCCCCTTTGTTGGTCCGGAAACCCAGGAACGTGCGCGGGGCCGGTTGTTTCAGGCACGCCTTGGTGCGAACGAAAGCGTTTTTGGCCCCTCGCCAAAAACCATTGCCGCCATGCGGGCAGCCGTGCCGCAGACATGGAAATACGGCGACGCTGAGAATTTTGACCTGAAAACCGCCATTGCCAAACGGCTGGAAGTTGCGGCGGACAATGTAATCGTTGGAAACGGCATTGACGGATTGCTGGGTTCACTGGTGCGGATGTGTGTGGGGCAGGGCGATCCGGTTGTTACCTCAAGCGGCGCCTATCCAACGTTTAACTATCACGTCAACGGCTTTGGCGGTGATCTGGTGACCGTGCCCTTTCGCGATGACTTTGAGGATACAACCGCGCTGGTGACCAAGGCCAGAGATGTGAACGCCAAGCTGGTCTATCTGGCCAACCCGGACAATCCTATGGGCACCTGTCACCGGGGCGGGGTCGTTCAGTCCATGATCGATGCGTTGCCGCCGGGGTGCCTGCTGGTTCTGGACGAGGCTTATGTTGAGTTTGCCCCACAAGGCACGTCGCCGAAGATCGATGTGGATGACCGCCGTGTCATCCGTTTTCGCACCTTTTCAAAGGCTTACGGAATGGCCGGGGCGCGGGTTGGCTATGGCATCGGGCACCACGACCTGATCCGCAATTTCAACAAGGTCCGCGACCATTTTGGCATGTCCAAGGTCAGTCAGGTTGGCGCTTTGACCGCACTGGCGGATCAGGACTATCTGGCGGAGGTGATTCAAAAGGTCGATGAGGCCCGCCGCCGGATCAGCGCGATTGCCATCGCCAACGATCTGATGCCGATCCCGTCGTCCACCAATTTTGTCGCCATAGACTGCGGTCGCGACGGCGATTTCGCCCGTGCCGTGCTGGCAGAGCTGGTAAAGCGCGACGTTTTCGTGCGCATGCCGTTTGTGGCGCCCCAAGACCGCTGTATTCGCGTGTCTGCGGGCACCGGGCCGGAACTTGATCTGTTTGAGGCCGCGCTGCCGCCGGCACTGGAGGCCGCCGGATGAGTGATTACCCCCGTGACATGACAGGATACGGTGCCACCCCCCCCAAGGCCGACTGGCCGGATGGTGCCCGCATCGCGGTGAATTTTGTGGTCAACTACGAGGAGGGTGGTGAGAACAACATCCTGCACGGGGATGCGGCGTCAGAGGCGTTCCTGTCTGAAATCGTCGGTGCCGCGCCGTGGGAGGGCCAGCGCCACATGAATATGGAGTCAATTTATGAATACGGCTCGCGCGCCGGGTTCTGGCGTCTGCACCGGATGTTCACGCAAGCAGCGCTGCCGGTCACGGTTTTTGGCGTGGCCACCGCGCTGGCGCGAAATCCGCAGGCGGTGGCAGGAATGCTGTCGGCGGGTTGGGAAATTGCCAGCCACGGCTACAAATGGATCGACTACCGCAATGTCTCAAAGGATCAGGAGCGTCAGCACATCGCCAAGGCCATTGAAATCCACGAACAGGTGACGGGGCATAAGCCCAAGGGCATGTATCAGGGGCGCAGCTCTGAAAACACGCTGGATCTGACGATGGCGGCGGGATTTGACTATTCTGCTGACAGCTATGCGGATGATCTGCCTTATTATGTTGCCGGACCGAACGGCCCTTTTCTGATTGTGCCTTATACGCTGGATGCCAACGATATGCGTTTTGCATCGCCGCAGGGGTTCAACTCGGGTGACCAGTTTTATACCTATCTCAAAGACAGCTTTGATGTGCTTTACAAAGAGGGCGGGCGCATGATGTCGGTTGGATTGCATTGCCGCCTTGCGGGCCGCCCGGGCCGCGCGGCGTCTTTGGCGCGGTTTTTGGATTATGTGCAGGGCCACAAGGACGTCTGGGTAACGCGGCGGCTTGATATTGCTGAACATTGGCGTAAACATCATCCGCCGGTCTAAACAGGGCAACGCACCACTTACGGATCAGGACAGACATGACTGAAAAATCCTATTACTCGCCCAAGGGCGGCCTGCCGGGGCAAAGCGACCTGATGACCGGACGCGCGGTTTTTACGCAAAGCTATGCCGTGATCCCAAAAGGCGTGATGAGCGATATCGTCACCTCCAACCTGCCAAATTGGGCTGGTACGCGGGCTTGGATATTGGCGCGACCCATGACCGGTTTTGCCGAAACCTTTGCCCAGTATATTGTCGAGGTCACACCGGGTGGCGGCAGCGAAAAGCCAGAGCCTGATCAGGCAGCCGAGGCGGTGCTGTTTTTGCTGTCTGGAGAATTGACCCTGACCATAAACGGTGATGCGCATTCTGTGATCAAAGGCGGATATGCCTTTATTCCGGCCGGTGTCATGTGGCGGGTCAAAAACAATGCGGCTGATCCGTGCAGTTTTGTTTGGGTGCGGAAAATTTATCAGGCGGCAGAGGGCATTGATCCGCCGGACATTGTGGTGACCAACGAAAACGATAAAACACCTGACCCCATGCCGGATACAAACGGCGCCTGGACGACCACGCGGTTTCTTGATCCGGACGACATGCGCTATGACATCTGCGTGAACGTGGTGACCTTTCAGCCCGGCGGCGTGATCCCGTTTGAGGAAACCCATGTGATGGAGCACGGCATTTACGTGCTGGAGGGCAAGGCGGTTTACAAGCTGAACCGCGATTGGGTGGAGGTCGAGGCCGGAGATTTCATATGGCTGCGCGCGTTTTGCCCGCAGGCGTGCTATGCCGGTGGTCCGGGGCCGTTCAGATACCTTTTATACAAGGACGTGAACCGCCACCCGGATTTAAGCCTGAAGTGAAACCGGTGCTGACCGCCATCCCGCTGACCGCCAAGGATTTTGCGCCCTTTGGCGATGTGATTGAAACCCCGGGTGCACATTGTTTTGACATTAACGACGGGTTTACAACCCGGCATCACGCGCTGGCGCGGGCTGATTGTGACGGTGGTGTGATACAATCAATCTTTCAGGGCCGTGTACGTCCTCTGACGGCTCAGATGCTGGAATGCCATCCCTTGGGAACGCAAAGTTTTGTGCCGCTAAACGCGGCGCCCTGGCTGGTGGTGGTCGCACCCGAACCAACGCCTGGGGCCTGCATATTGTTTCTGTGTCAGGGTCATCAGGGCGTGCAATACGCCCGCGGTGTCTGGCATCACCCGCTTTTGGTGCTGGACAACCCGCAGAATTTTCTTGTGGTTGACCGCGAAGACAGCACTGAAAACCTGAAGGAGGTTTTCTTTGACGCGCCGCTGACCCTAAGCCTTTGAAATAATAGCCGCCGCCGCATCAAGCGCCCCACGTCCGTGTGGGATGTCAAGTGCGGATAGGCCTGCTTCGATCACGCCCAACACCCCCAGCGTCATATGCGCGTTTACGTGACCCATATGGGCAATCCGAAAATACCCGTGCCACGCCGGATCATCCGCATCCGCCATCCCCAGACTGATACCCAGCGTCACGCCGGTATTTTCTTCCACCCATTTGCGCAATTTTGTGCCCAGCGGCGCACCAATATTGACAGTTGTCACCGCGCAGGACCGCAAGGCCGGCGTTTTAACGTTCATCGCTACGGGGCCGTCTGCGCCCCAAACATCCAAAGCCGCCCAAACGCTGCGGGCCAGTTTTTCATGCCGTTCCCAGACGTTGGCGATACCTTCTTCTTTGACCAGCATATCCAAAGCAACGCGAAGCCCAAGCAAGTGGTGCGTGGGCGCAGTGCCGCAGAATTTCCGGTAAAACTTATCGGCATCGGCCCTAGGCGTCCAATTCCAATAGGGCGTTGTCAGGTCCGCAGATTTATGCGCTACGTCAGCTTTTTCATTGAAGAAAATGAAAAACAGGCCGGGCGGCAGCATCAAGCCTTTCTGGCTGGCGGCAACAGTTACATCAACACCCCATTTATCCATCTCAAAGGCGTCACAGCCAAGCGACGCGATACAATCAACCATCAACAGCGCCGGGTGGTCGGATTGATCAATGCAGGCCCGTAACGCGGCAATGTCTATTTTAAGCGAAGTTGCGGTATCCGCGTGCACACACATCACCGCCTTTATTTTGTGCGATTTGTCTTTGGACAGAACCGCGCTGACCTGCGCCAGATCAAGACCGCTTTGCTTGCCAAAATCCAACACTTTGGCCCTGATGCCAAGTCCGGTCGCCGCCTCCGCCCAGCCAATACCAAAGGCCCCCGTGGCCAGCACCAGAATTTGATCGCCGCGACTGGCCACGTTGCTGAGTGCGGCTTCCCACGCACCATGACCGTTGCCTATATAAATCGCCACTTGGCCGCCAGTTTTAGCCACGGCTTTCAGATCCGGATATAGCGTGTCGACCATATCAATCAGTGGCCCGTCATAAATGTTCGGGCTTGGCGCGTGCATGGCACCAAGCACCCGCTCCGGCACGACAGAGGGGCCGGGAATGGCAAGATAGGTACGACCGTTGGCGAGAGGCATGATATTTTCCGAAGAGAGAATTACCCGTTGATTGCTAGGTGGCAATTTCAGGGTCGTCAATCGTTTCTGATCCGGCAGGGGCCAAGGCGACGTGGTGGCCCGTCAAAACATTTTGTAAGTCCTTTCGATCATTGGCTTAATCCTGCCAAAGTGGGAATGGGCGGTGCCTTGTCAGCACAAAGAATTTCCTCTACACCCCAGCCCAGCCCTTCTGCGTGGCGCAATCAGCCCAAGTACAAGAGACACAAGAAACCGCCATGTTTGCGACGCTCCTCAACAAAATAGTGACCAAAGAACGTGTGTGGCGCAGGTCTTTTACCGGTGACATCAACGATCCCAAGGCCCGTCGCAGAATGCGCATCCACTACATTTGGATGGATCACGGAATACTGCGTGGTTTTTGGCATAATTTTCACCGGATCGACGATGGGGTTTACCGCGCCAATCAACCGGCACCGCGCCGGCTGGAATATTACAAAAACCTTGGCATCCGCACGATTATCAACTTGCGCGGTGAAAGTCAGTTCGGTCATTTTTTGTTTGAACAGGAGGCTTGTGAAAACCTTGATCTCAAACTGACCAGTCACAGGTTCAGAGCGACAAAACTGCCGCCGCGTGATGTTATTCTGCAACTTGAGGAAAGCTTTGAACAGGCCAAAAAACCGTTTTTGATGCACTGTAAATCCGGGGCGGACCGCGCCGGATTTGCCGCAGCGCTTTATCTGATGATGATCAAGGGCGCATCGGTTGAGGCGGCGCGAAAGCAGCTAAGCTGGCGCTATCTGCATTTGAAAATATCCTCTACCGGCATTCTGGATTTCTTTTTTGACGCCTACCAAAAGGCCAATGAAACGTCTGGCATCTCGATGCACGACTGGGTTGCCGGTGAATATGATGATCAAGCCATGACCGCGAAATTTCACGCGGCAAAAAACAAAGGCTAAATCTGAACACTATTTTTGGCGGTAATACTCATACGCCAGCCTTGCCGGATCATCACCGCGAAAATAACGCCGGATGGTCCGAAAATTTTGCACCCCGCGGCGCAGCCACCCGTCGCGCAGGTAGGTGTCAGCGCTGGTGACGGCCACGCTTCCGACGGCCCGCAAACGCCCCCGCAGCCGCGCGGCGATGGCCACGTCCTCCATCAGGGGAATGTCGTCAAAGCCGCCAATCTCGTCATAAAGACGCCGCGAAATCAGCAGGCCCTGATCGCCGTAGGGCAGCCCCAAAAGCCGTGAACGCAGGTTGGCCCAACCCGCCACAAACCGTGGCGCAAAACCGGTTGCATTAAATCGCAGATCAAAATAGCCGGCCTTGTTCGCATGATGATTGAGGTGGTGCATGACCGCCGCGCTCCACCCGGCTGACAGCACCGTGTCGCTGTGTAAAAACAACAGCCACCGGGTGTTTGCAGCCTTTGCCCCGCGCCGCAGTTGCCCGCCGCGCCCCATCGGCCCACTGACCAGCACTGCGCCCAAATCACCCGCCAGATCGACCAGCCCGCCTTTGGTGCCGCCGTCACTTAGCACAAGCTGTGCCACCACGGCATTTTCCAGTCCTTCAAACAGGCTGTGCACACAGGCACCCAACGCCGGGCCGGGCTCAAAAGTGGGAATAATAACGCTAAGCGGCGCTGACACAGGCATCCCTTGGGTGAATTTCCGATCTGCGGCCATTATATCCACTGTTACAGTCGCCCGCGACCGCTATATTGGCGGCATCATTCTTTGGAGAAGCGAAATGAGCGATCACACACAAAGCCGCAGCGTGATAACCATTACCGGTGAGGATCGGGTTAGATTTTTGCAGGATCTGGTCACCAATGACGTTTCCGATCTTGGCGATGGCCTTGTTTATGCGGCGCTTTTGAACCCGCAGGGCAAGTATTTGTTTGATTTCTTTTTGTTTGCCACCGGTGAGGCCATACTGATCGACATTCAGGCGGATCAGGCGGCGGCTTTTTCCGCAAGGCTTAACCTTTACAAGCTGCGGGCGGACGTGGTGATTGCGCCAAGTGACCTGCGGGTTAGCTGTGGCGTTGGCACCATGCCTGACGGCGCGATGGCCGACCCGCGCCACGACAGTCTGGGATGGCGGTTTTACGGCGATAACGCACTGGAGCTGCCCCAAACCGATTGGGACGCTCTTCGGGTTTCGGCCTGCGTGCCGGCCACAGGTGTGGAACTGATTGCAGACAGCAGCTATATTCTGGAATGCGGGTTTGAACGGCTGCACGGGGTTGATTTTGCCAAAGGGTGCTATGTGGGGCAGGAGGTGACCGCGCGGATGAAGCATAAAACCGAGCTGCGCAAGGGATTGGGCGTTGTCACTGTAACGGGCAGCGCTGAACCCGGCACACCGATAGAAAACGAGGGCCTCGCGGTTGGCACATTGATGACGGTTGCCGGAGAAAAGGCCATTGCCCACCTCAGGTTTGAAAAGTCAGGCATGGGGATGACCGCGGGCGCTGCGACGGTGGATTGGAAGGCCTGAAGGTCAGCCGCGAATGATCTTGCAAAACCGCTCAAACACCAGCCCGTTGGCGGCGATCACCGTCCCGTTCAACAGCAAATCACCTTTTGGATCAACCGGTTCCAGCAGGCCACCGGCCTCTTTCACCAGCAACAATCCGGCCGCCACGTCCCAGGGGTGCAGTCCGCGTTCCCAAAATCCGTCATAACGACCGGCAGCCACATAGGCCAGATCAAGGGCTGCAGACCCAAACCGCCGCACCCCGGCACAAACCGGCAAAAGCCGCGCCATATCCTGCAGGCTGTCCGGCAGATCTGCGCGTCCGCCAAAGGGCAGGCCGGTGGCGTAAATCGTCTGGATCATGTCTTTGCGCGCTGACACGCGCATGCGCTGATCGTTCATCCAGCATCCCTGGCCTTTTTCGGCCACGAACATCTCGTCTTTGACCGGATCAAACACCACGCCCGCCACAATTTCGGCCTTATGTTCAAGAGCGATAGAAATGGACCAATGGGGCAGGCCGTGCAGGAAATTTGTGGTGCCATCCAGCGGGTCAACGATCCAGCGCCGGGTTGGATCAGCGCCTTTTACCTCTTCGCTTTCCTCACCCAACCAACCGTAGTTTGGCCGCGCTTCGCACAGTTCCTCGCGGATGATCTCTTCGGCTTTCATATCCGCCTTGGACACGAAATCGCCGGGACCCTTCGTGGACACCTGCAGTTTCTCAACCTCACCAAAATCCCGCAGCAGTGATCGCGCCGCTTTGCGTGCCGCTTTGATCATGATATTGATGTTTGCCGATGCCTGCGCCATGAAGACTGTCCTTTGAAATCCAGCGCATCACATAGGCGGTTTTATCCGCGCCGCCAAGCGCAAACGCGCCTTATGCCTGTCGGCTTTCCTTGCTGCCGATAAGCACCCGTAAGGGAGCGCAGAGGTATCAATCGCGCCGCTGCAATTTGATTGGTTCGCTTCGCCCCAGCCTGATCAGATGGGCCACAAACGGCTGCGTTGTATCCTCAACGCGCGTGGCCGCATAAAGGCGCTTGGTTAGTCCACCCTTGGTCAGCGGTCGGGTGACATAATCGTGGTGATAGCGGATGTCGCGCAGCACCCAGTCCGGCAGCACCGACACCCCGCGGTTGCTGGCCACCAACAACAGGATCACCGCCGTCAGTTCCACCTGCCGAATGGCTGCGGGTTCAATCTTGGCGGGCGTCAAAAGCTGGGTAAACACGTCCAGCCGGGTTTTATCCACCGGATAGGTGATCAGATTTTCGCCGCGAAAATCTTCCGCTTCAATATAGTCTCTTTTCGCCAGCGGATGGGATGAGGCCGCCACAAACACCGGCTCGTAGTCAAACAGCGGTGAAAATTCAATGCCGGTGATTTTTTCCGGGTCCGACGAGATCACCAGATCAACCTCTTCCCGCTGAAGCGCGGGCAGGGCGTCAAAAGCCAGACCGGGCCGGATGTCCACATCCACCTCGGGCCAGGCGCGGCGAAAGATTTCCAGAACCGGAAACAGCCATTCAAAACAGGCGTGACACTCAATCGCGATGTGCATCCGGCCTGATTTGCCGTCCTGAATGCCGCGGTATTCGTCTTCCAGTGCCGCCACCTCCGGCAATATTTTGTCGGCCAGTTTCAACATCCTGAAACCGGCGGGT
Organism: uncultured Rhodobacterales bacterium; assembly: GCA_964480735.1. Taxonomy (GTDB): domain Bacteria; phylum Pseudomonadota; class Alphaproteobacteria; order Rhodobacterales; family Rhodobacteraceae; genus UBA5972. Next base: position 12,585 of record CAYZQS010000040.1, on the reverse strand, counting down.
GACAGGGTCATTGGTTTGGACCGGCGCACGAACAATTCAATGCCCACCTGATCCTCCAAGCCCTTGATTTGATGGGAAAGTGCGGATTGCGTGATGTTCATGAATTCCGCCGCACGGGCCAGTCCGCCGGCCTCGTGAATGGCCTTGATGCTGCGCAGGTGGCGAAATTCCAGATACATGTTCAATTTCACTCATAAAGACTATGATTATTATGAATTTGTTTCACAAATCTGGCTGTGGCACAAGACCATCAAGCCTTTTTGCAGGAGCCCCTGATGTCCCAGCCGAATATTTCTTTTGAGTTTTTTCCACCGCAATCGCTGGATGCCAGTTTTCGTCTTTGGCAGGCCGTGCGCACATTGGCCCCGCTGGACCCGAATTTTGTGTCCGTCACCTACGGCGCAGGCGGGGCGACGCGCAAACTGACCCACGAAGCGATTGGCACGATCATTCGCCATTACGGGTTGAACGTGGCCGGGCATCTGACCTGCGTGAACGCAACAAAAGACGAAACGCTTGCAATTGCAAAGGGTTACGCCGATACTGGCGTGTCTGAGATCGTGGCGTTGCGGGGCGATCCACCCAAGGGTTTTGCGGGGTTTAAGCCGTTCAGGGACGGGTTTGCCAATTCAGTGGAGCTTGTGGCGGCACTGGCGGACATGGGCAAATTTCACATCCGCGTTGGTGCCTATCCCGATCCGCACCCCGAGGCCACCAGCGAAAATGCAGACGTGGATTTCCTGAAAGCCAAGTTTGACGCCGGTGCGGGCAGTGCCATCACCCAGTATTTTTATGACATCGAGTCGTTCCTGCGCTTTCGCGACAAATGCAGCGCCGCCGGAATAACCGGCAAGATCATCCCCGGTATCCTGCCAATTGAAGACTGGGAAAAAACCAAGCGCTTTTCGCGCCGGTGCAATGCGGTGCTGCCCGGCTGGATGGACGACGCCTTTGCCAAAGCAAAACGTGACGAGGTGGAGGACCTGCTTTCAATTTCGATCTGCACCGAAATCTGTTCAGACCTGATGGACGAGGGCGTCGGGGACCTGCATTTTTACACCCTGAACCGCCCCCATCTGACCCGGCAAATTTGCAAAGCGTTGGGGATCGAGCCCAAGGGCGCACTGCAAAAAGTGGCATAAGAAACGCCACGTCACGAGCATTGACAATTGCACGGTTGTTGCCCGCATTCTAAACCCGCTGTTGTAACCAAACGCGGGGGCTGTGTTGAACAAAGTTCACTGGGATATCGATCCAGGCAAAATGACCGGGCTGGATGTTATTCAGGCCGTGGTTGACGGTAAACTGCCACCGCCTCCGATAGCTGTGCATATGAATATCAAGCTGGTGCAGGCGGAATTTGGCCGCGCGGTTTTTGTTGGCACGCCAATTCCCGAGGCGATGAACCCGCTGGGCTCTGTTCACGGTGGCTGGTACGGCACCATCATGGACAGCGCCATGGGCTGTGCGGTGCACACGGTGGTGCCCAGTGGTTCTGCCTATACCACCCTGGAATATAAGGTAAATATCACCCGCGCCGCCAAAGTTGGCGTTCAACTCCGCGCCGTTGGAACGGTGCAGCACCACGGACGGTCCACAGCGGTTGCCGAGGGCACACTGGTGGGCGTTGAGGATGGCAAAGTGTACGCAACGGGTTCCACAACCTGCATCATTTTGGGGCAGGGCAAGGGTAATTAGTCAATATCGGTGGCTTTGGACCTACGCCCGCTCTGAATATTCCATTGTTTCTGTATTGACAACAATCGCCTCGTCCTGACCCACAAAGGGCGGGATCATGATGCGTACGCCGTTGTCCAGAATCGCCGGTTTAAAACTGTTGGCCGCGGTCTGACCTTTCACCGCCGGTTCGGTTTCCACCACCATGCAGGTCACTTTTTGTGGCAGTGCGGCGCTTAGGGCTTCGCTTTCGTGATATTCTATCTTGATCGTCATGCCGTCCTGCAAAAACGGCCGGCGTTCGCCTAAAATATCGGCGGGCAGCTCGATCTGCTCGTATGTTTCGTTGTCCATAAACACCAGCATGCCGCTGTTTTCGTACAAAAACTGCTGGTCTTTTTGTTCCAGCCGGACCTTTTCTACCTTGTCGTTGGCGCGAAATCTTTCGTTTAATTTTGAACCATTGCGCAGATTCTTCATTTCAACCTGCGCGAATGCGCCACCCTTGCCGGGTTTCACATGGCTGGTTTTTACCGCCACCCACAGGCCGTCATTATGCTCCAGAATATTGCCGGGGCGAATTTCGTTACCGTTGATCTTGGGCATTAAGCGAAACCTTTTCAAAGCGTTGCAGCCAAAAACTGCAAGTGATATATCTGCAAGTGTGCAACGGGGCAAGCGGTGGAACACCACTATTGTGGGCATTTAAGGTATGCGCCACACGCATAGCTACTATGCAAAACTTGCACACACGAATCGGATGAAACTCGTCATATTGGCCTTCAAACCAAAAAGACAAGAGCAAAAAGAAAAGGACGACGTATGTTTGATTACGTTGACGCTGCCTCGTTTTCTATCGACCAGGGATCACGCGCGCGCAAATTGTTCGCCGCCGTGGTTCTGGCCGCGCTGGATGACGCGATTGCAGATGACAAGAAATACGGTAACGGGCCCGAAGTTATTGCCCGCTGGGCGCGTTCGCGTGACGGACGCGAAGTGTTGATGTGTGCCGGAATTGACCCCAACGAGCGGTGCGTCAAAGGTATGATGGAATTCGTTGGCCGCGGTGTGCGCACGTCCGTTGCGCTGTCGCGCGAAGAAAGCGAACGGCAAAACCAGGCCAAAGCCGCCTGACCGATAATATGAAACCGTACGAAAGGGCGCCCTTGCGGCGCCCTTTTTGTTTGGCCGGACGATAACGAGAAATCGCCTTTCCCTATTTCCGGGGCTTTACCCGTCGGGTCGCCGCAGCCGCCAGCGGATCCTCGGGCCAGGGATGTTTTGGATACCTCCCGCGCATATCTTTGCGCACGTCAGCGTAAGAGCTGCGCCAAAAACCGGGCAGGTCGGATGTCGATTGCAACGATCGGCGGGCGGGCGACAACAGGTTGACCAGCAGCGGCGTGCGGTTTGGGCCGACGGCGGGGTGAGAGGCCAGCCCAAACATTTCCTGCAGGCGAACAGACACGGACGGTTGATCCCCGGAATAGTCGATTGTCAGTTTCGTGCCAGTGGGCGCGGTGATCCCAACCGGTGCCAGCCGGTCAAGGTCCTGCCGTTGCTGCCAGTCAAGCCGCGCCTTCAGCGCCGCCAGTATATCAAGCTGACCCAACTGCCGGGCAGTGCGTATGCCGCCAATGAAAGGCGAAAGCCACGCATCCGCGTGTTCCATCAAGCGTGCGTCACCGCAGTCTGGCAGATCAACGCCATTGTGGCGCAACCATTGCACACGCGCGATCCACAGTCGGGTCTTTTCGTTCATATTCAGGGATTGCAGGCCAAGTGAACGCAGTCCTGTCAGCAGCGCGGCGGCGATCCTGTCACTTGGGCACTGGGTCCAGTTTTGTTCTGACAGCACCAGAGCGCCAAAAACCTCCTGTTTTTTTGTTTGGACCAGACGTTCCCGATCCGACCATTCGCAGATTTCTGTGTTTTTTATATCGCCAGCGTAAAGGACGCGAAACTCTGCTTCGCCAAGAACCGCCGCCCGTCTGATCCGCGCCTCGCGCCTGTCGCCGTCAAGATCAGTCGCAACGATAAACCGGGCCCCGATTATGGGGTCCCCGGCGTCCAGAACCGCACCTTTTCCACCCGACAGAATATAGCGCGTTGCCTTGGCACTGCGCAGCATTCCGATCCGGTCCGGATAGGCCAATGCGGCCATAACCCCGGTGCCTTTGGTCTTGGACCCAACTGCCCTTATGCGGCGTGCTTCGGCGTTTATCCGGTCCGCAGCGTGGCGGTTAAGCGCAAACCCCCGATCTGAATCAAATCGCTTGGGATGGCGCAATGCCGCTACGCGCAGGTCCAGATCAACCGGTGCCGCGGAACCTGTCAGGGGATCACGGTCTGCCAGAAGTGCCGCCAACAGTGGCGCGTCTTTTCCGCCAAGCAAAACCATATGGGCCAGCCGTGGATGCAGGGGCAATCCAGCCATGCGTTTGCCGTGCCCGGTCACACCGCCCTTACTGTCCAATGCGCCCAGCCGCTGCAACAAATCCCGCGCTGCCCCAACCGCACCTGCGTTGGGTGTGGTCAGAAAGGGCAGGGCAGACAGGTCTGTTGCACCCCAAAGTGCCAGATCCAAAACCAGCGACGCCATGTCGGCGCATTCAATTTCGGGTGGCGCGTGGGCTTTCAGGCCACCGTCTTCGCCCTTGGTCCACAGCCGGTAACAGTGCCCCTCAGCGGTGCGGCCAGCGCGGCCAAGGCGTTGTTTGGCCTCAGCTTTTGTAACCCTTTCGGTGATCAGCCGTGACATGCCGGAATTGGGATCAAACCGTGCCCGCCGGGCCAATCCGCCGTCAACCACCACGCGCAGTCCTTCAATGGTCAGCGATGTTTCCGCAATGGCCGTCGCCAGTACAATTTTGCGCCCGCCGGATGACGGTGCGATTGCCCGTCTTTGTGATTTGAAATCCATCGCGCCAAACAGCGGCCGGAGGTCCGTCGTCACAGGCAGTTGGGGTCTTAACAGCGCTTCAGTTCGGCGAATTTCACCCTGACCCGGAACAAAGACCAGCATGTCACCTTCCGTTTTGGCCGCAGCGTGGATGACCAAATCAGCCAGTGCATGCTCAAATCGCCGTGCCTTTGGACCCGAGCGCACGACCGGTTTGGTCAGCCAATGGGTCTGCACCTCAAAAGACGTTCCCATCGACGTTATAACAGGTGCGCCCCCCATCAGTTCTGCCACCGGTTCGGCGTCCAGTGTTGCTGACATCACCAGCAATATAAGGTCACTGCGCAGGGCCTGGCGTATTTCCAGGCACAGCGCCAGCCCCAGATCCGCCTGCAAAGATCGTTCATGAAATTCATCAAAGATGATGGCGCCAATACCGGCAAGTTCCGGATCGGATTGGATCATGCGGGTTAAAATACCCTCTGTCACAACCTCAATTTGAGTATATATTCCGGTTTTGCTGTCGCCTTTTATCCGGTAGCCAACGCGCTGGCCAACCGCTTCGCCAAGGGTGGTTGCCATGCGCTCTGCGGCGGCTCTGGTTGCCAGACGGCGGGGTTCCAGCATCAGAATTCGCCCTGTGGTCAGACCATTTTCCAGCATCGCCAGCGGCACGCGGGTTGTTTTGCCCGCTCCGGGCGGAGCCTGCAGAACCGCCTGACGGTGATGTTCCAGCGCCGTCATCAAATCCGGCAAAATGTCGTCGATTGGCAGGGAAGGTTTCACGGTTTGGCCGGGCGATTAAAACCGCGACTGCCGGACAACCGGAGCGCGCAGTGGAGTTGATGGCTTAGGTTACCATCGAACACCGGCGCTTTGACAGATGAATTTCAAACCGGTCCAAATGACTGGTCACAATAGCGGATTACCGGGTACTATTGAACGATCCGGAACGAATATTCCGTGCCCGAAACAACTTCGCCCAACTCATCCGGACAGGTGCCGAATGTAGCCTGGGCCGAAAAAGTAACGTCGCCCTGCGCGTGCAGGCGCAAGCCGGATATGGCATCGCCCTGCGCGGCAATTTTCACTTCGCCTTTGGCGGAAATATAGCTGCCGTACAGTTTAAGCGATGAGGCGGAGTCAAAGTCGCCCGCGGTATAGACACTGACGCCACCGGCGCTGTCACAACTGTCGTCTTTGCCAAGCTGAACGCCTGCCGCTCCGTAAACGGATTTTGCATCCGTGCTGCGTGAAACCAGAACAGCATCGGTAAAGACCGAATTCGCGCCCAGTTGCATTTTGCATTCCGACACGATGACGACCTGATCGACCACTGCCCCAGAGAAGAACTGCGCTTTGGTGCCATTAGACCCTCCGCAAACCACTTCATAGATGCGCCCCGGGATAAAACTTGTGTATTTAACCTGTTTGGCAGTGATCTGGATCACCGATGAACTGACATTTACGAAACTCGGCTGACCGGAATAAAGCGGATCAAGATAGTTGTCCGCCAGGGATTCAACATCGGCAACAAACGGTGACGTGCGGGTGTTTTCCTGAAAAACATCACCGTAGGTCAGGCCGGCATCGCTGTCCGGTGTTCCGCGTCCGACCACAGTTGTCATTCCCACTGAACCGGGCCAGGTGATGTTGTTGAAATCACTGACGCTCAGGATGTTGTCATTGTCAAATTCATTGTTGTTGTTCAGTTCAAGACCAGTGCCTGCGTGAATACAATAAGAGCCAAAAAACGAGTTGTTGGAAGTCATCGAAAATGTACCGTCGGTGATGATTCCGTCGCCTTCACAAACCTCCGGCGGATCACCCTCGCGAAACGCCACGGCCTGCACCTGAATGTTCCAGCTTTCAACACCGGCCAGTCGCAGCAGGAACGTCGGCATCGCGTTGCCAACCGCCGTTGTCCGCGCAGCCGTCACGCGCACCGCATCCGGATCAGTCCCGGTTTCGGTGAAGGTTCTGTTGGTGTCATCCCAGACGCCAAATTCAACATCGCTGGCAGTGATCGCGCTGCTTTGACTGTCTGACGTCAGATTGTTGTCCGCATAGCTTAGGGCCGTGGCCAAAGCGACTGTTGTATCCGGCAAATCCATCACTGCCGCATGGGCCGAGGCATCGGCGGCGGTTTGCATGATATATTGCATCCGCCAGGCGTTTGAACTGTCAAGTGACAGGCCTGAAAACAGGATCGTGACCAACAACACAGAGATTGCAAAAGCAGAAATGGTGCCGTCTTCATCTTTCAGGAAACGCTTGGTGTGTTTTGTTGGCATGCTAGACATATCAGGCCCGCCTTTAATAAGAATCATGATTCAACGCGCATGGTGACAGACGCGGTGATGTTGTAATTGTTGGTTGTCCCAATCATGCCAATGACCGCCACGTTGCTAAGGCTGGTGGTGATCAGAACCGTCACGTCGGTCCCTGACGTCACGGTGATATCGTAAGTGTAGCCAAGAAATGTCAGCTGCGTGTCGGCGTAGGCTTCGGCCTCTACAGTGGTATATTCGCCGGTGGAAACCCGCCGCGCAGTATCCCGCGCCACGTTCCACATATTGCTTTGGGTTAAGACCAGCGCGTTAAGTTCAAACGCACCAAGGATGACACCGGCGATCAGTGGCATCCACAAAACAAACTCCACAGTGACGCCGCCGTCGTCTTTGTGCCAGAATCTCTTTAATATGCGTCTCATAGTATCCGTTCCCCAACCCTGCACCCGCGCTCATTGTGGATGCTTTGGGGTCAAACATAGCTATGAATAACGCCGATACTTTGTGGAAAACTTGATTTTTTAGATCCAGCGCCAACCGATT
>CAYZQS010000040.1:0-5072 GCA_964480735.1 uncultured Rhodobacterales bacterium | reverse complement strand
CGCTAGGCTTTGCCAAACAACCGGGGGTGATCAAATGAATAATACGACTGAACCGAGTTTCCGCCAATCCGTAGATATGATGTTCACCCGTGCGGTGGCCCTGATGGACCTGCCACCCGGGCTGGAAGAAAAAATTCGTGTCTGCAACGCCACTTACACCGTTCGGTTTGGCGTGCGTCTGCGCGGGCAAATTGAAACCTTCACGGGCTATCGTTCGGTGCATTCCGAACACATGGAACCCGTCAAAGGCGGTATTCGCTTTGCCTTGGGTGTAAATCAGGATGAGGTAGAGGCCCTGGCCGCGCTGATGACGTTCAAATGTGCGCTGGTTGAGGCGCCCTTTGGTGGCTCTAAAGGCGGATTGCGGATTGATCCCCGGCTGTATGACGAGCACGAGATGGAGCTGGTCACCCGGCGGTTCGCCTATGAATTGATCAAGCGCGATCTGATCAACCCGTCCCAGAACGTCCCCGCACCAGACATGGGAACCGGCGAGCGGGAAATGGCGTGGATCTCTGACCAATACGCGCGGATGAACACCACGGATATCAACAGCCGGGCCTGCGTGACCGGCAAACCGCTGAATGCCGGGGGCATCGCCGGACGGGTCGAGGCCACGGGCCGGGGCGTTCAATATGCGTTGCGGGAGTTTTTTCGGCACAAGGACGACAAAGCCGCTGCCAATCTGAAAGGAAAACTGCATGGCAAACGGGTGATTGTGCAGGGGCTTGGCAATGTGGGGTATCACGCCGCCAAATTTCTGCATGAGGAGGACGGCGCAATAATCACCGGCATCATCGAATGGAACGGGGCGCTGGTGAACGAAAAGGGCATGGACCCTGAAAAAGTGCGCGACCACATTCTTGAAACCGGTGGCTTAAAGGGATGCGGCGAGGGAAAATTTGTCGAGGACGGCACCAAGATACTGGAAAACGAGTGCGAGATTCTGATCCCGGCGGCGCTTGAGGCGGTGATCAATCTGTCCAACGCCGCCAACATCAAAGCGCCTTTGATTATCGAGGCCGCCAACGGTCCGGTCACCGCCGGGGCAGACGAAATCCTGCGTCAGAAAGGTTGCGTGATAATTCCGGATATGTTCGCCAATGCCGGCGGGGTGACAGTTTCTTACTTTGAGTGGGTCAAAAACCTTGGCCACATCCGTTTTGGCCGGATGCAAAGGCGGCAGGAAGAGGCACGGCATTCGTTGTTGGTGGAAGAACTGAACCGCATGGCCGCAGAAAGCGGGCTGAAAAGCAAAGTGTCAGACGATTTTACCCAGAAATATCTGCACGGCGCTGGCGAGCTGGAGCTTGTGCGCTCGGGTCTGGATGACACCATGCGCGCGGCCTATCAGACCATGCGCGAGGTTTGGCACACCCGCAACGACGTGTCAGACTTGCGGGTGGCCGCCTATCTGGTCAGCATCGGGAAAGTCGCGGACAGTTACCGGGCCAAGGGGTTGTAGCTTTGATTCAGAATCCGACATGACTCGAATTATTCGGGTGATTCAAATCAAACGCCAAACACTTTAATCTGCTTTTTCGCTCAGCAACACGGCCAGAATATCTGCCATCTGCTTGCCCTGTGCGGCGGGCGTTGAACCGCCAACGCCGATTCGCCGGCCAAAACGCCAAAACAGCCCCGGCGCCCAGCGGCGCGGCATTGTATTGTGCAGGCGCACCAGAAAGCCGTTTGAGGGCTTCATGGCAAACATGCTGCGGTCAACGCTTTGAATGTTGGTCAGGGCGCAAATTTCGTCACCGGCCAGATCAAAAATCCCGTCCCGCCGCAGCACCAGTGAATTGGCCGTGGCCCGCCATCCGCGCCGCGCCTGCAACAGGCAGGCAACGCCAAACAGCGCAAGGAAAATCTGGCGCATCAATCCGTCCGGTGGCCGGGTGGCAACCAGCAACAACAGGGCCAGCCCCAGCAGCACCAACAGTCCTGCACCAAGAAGGCGGCGGGGCCGGGACGGGGTCAGCGTGGTTAATACTTCAGACATAAACGCGGTCCAGTTGCTTTCCTGTGTTTCTTAGTTTGAAGCAAAAGCCAGCGCGACCCTTAATCCAAAAAACTGTCCGCCCGCTGTCCGGCCCGTTCATAATGGATCGGCAGGGCCCGACCATAAAGCTGCAGGCATCTTTCGGGTGTGGCCACCATATCGGGCTGGTCAACATAGGAAAATATTGCCACAAACCGTGGCCGGTCCCCGGTCAACGGGGTTACGCGGTGCAGGGCATAGCGGCCTTTGAATATTTGCAAATCGCCGGGTTCAAGATGCAAAGTGCAAACTTTGTCAGACACACCGTCCAGCACCCGGTTAACCTCGGCGAAATCCTCGGTTCCCTTGCGCAGATCGGGCACATATTCAAATGCCCCGCCGGACAGGGCATTCTGGATGGAAATTGTGACCGTAAAATTATTGGTGTCATAGTGCCACGGAAACCCGTTGCCCTGATCGGCCATATTGATGATCACGTCGGCCAGCGGGTCGGCGTAGCGGTGAAACGGGTGCTGTTGCAGACAGGCCTGAATAAAGCCGTCAAACCCGTCAAAATCGTAAATCCGCCGAAGCGGGCCATCAGCGGGGAAATTATCAGCGGGCACAAAGGCGTTTGAACGCTCAAAGAAACGCCGGGCCGGATGGTCGCCGGGCAATTCAGGGTCATCTTTGGTAAAATAAGCGTTGGTGCGGCTGTGGGATTTATGGGCAAAGGCAGCGGTTTGGTTGGCTTCCCAAGCCAAGGCCCGCACGCCCTCAGCCCCGATAAACCCTTTAAGCACCGCACAGCCGTCTTTGGCCAATTCAGCGTGAACCTGGCGCAGAATGGGTTTGAAGCGGGAAGACGACCGCTCGTTGATTGGATATTTCTCAAGATTAATCAACGGGGTATCAGATGATCCCATGTTCTGTCACTCCGCCTGATCATTGGCTGCACCTTGGGGCACAACCTCGTATCCCGGCTCTTCAGGTTCCGTATCCAGAATTTCGCCTGGAAACCCGGGTGCGGAAACTTCCAGCCCGGTTGCCGCTTCCAATCGGCGGATGATGTTTGGTGAATTTTCCCGCGCCCCAAACCGCGCAATCCCGTCTTTGAATATTTCAATCAGCACGGGGCTGATTTCCAGCGGAACATTCGATTTATCGGCAACCTGTTGAAACAGTCCAATGTCCTTAAGAACCAGATCCATCGTAAAGGAAATATCGCGGGAACCGTTCAGAATGACCTGACTTTCGGTTTCATGTACAAACGACGTGCCGGATGAGATTTTCATGGCCTCATATGTGGTGTTCAGGTCCATTCCGGCGGCTTTGGCCACAACCAGAGCCTCGCAGCAGGTCACAAGATTGGCGGTGGCCAGATAATTGGTCAGAACTTTCAGAACGCTGGCCGAGCCAAGGTCGCCGGTGTGCAAAACCCGTCGTCCCATTGCGGTCAACAGCGGCAGCACCCGCTCAAACGTAGGCCTGTCACACCCGGCAAAAATCGAAATATTACCGGTGGCGGCCCGGTGACAGCCGCCCGATACCGGGCAGTCAACCGCCGCGCCGCCCGCCGCGATCACCTTTGCGCCCAGTCTTTTGACCTCGTTTTCATCCGTTGTGGACATTTCCAGCCAGATTTTCCCGGCCGTCACCGCGCCCAACAGACCGACATCACCTTCCATAACAGCGGCAGAGGCGCTGGGCGTAGGCAGGCAGGTGATTACCACATCACAGGCCGTCATCATTGCGCGGGGCGTTGTTCCATCGCGCGCGCCGCGCTTAACAAATGCCTGCACCAGCGCCGTGTCAAGATCATGCACCTGCAAATCATAGCCGTTGCGCAGGATGCTGCCCGCCAGCTTGCCCCCGGCATTTCCCAGCCCGATAAATCCGATTTTCATTACTGTATCCTCGTAAAACACCCCTGATCTGCGTAAATTACAGCAGGATCAGAATAAACCGTCTTAGCGTTTTGCGACCTCGTGGTCTGTCGCAAATGACCCTGTTTGCTGTTTCCAATTTGGAAACAATATTATTCGTGGCAGTGGACTGTCTAAGTTTTGGAAAGCTCCTATATGGTAAGGAACAGGAGGTCCGGCCATGTCAATCCGCCCAGTCAAATCAACATCGCTTGAAAAACCCACCGTGGAAGGTGCTGGCGTCCATCTGCACCGTGCGTTCGGGTTTCACGACCCGACAATGCTGGACCCGTTCCTGCTGTTTGATGATTTTCGCAACGATAACCCGCAGGATTTTCAACCCGGATTTCCGTGGCATCCGCACCGCGGCATCGAGACGATTACCTATGTGTTGTCCGGTTCAGTGGAACATAAGGACAGCCTTGGAAACGCCGGCAGCCTGCAAGCCGGAGACGTGCAGTGGATGACCGCGGGCTCTGGCATCATGCACCAGGAAATGCCGCAGGGAAACGCCAATGGGCAGATGCACGGGTTTCAGCTGTGGGCCAATCTGCCCGCGGCGCTGAAGATGACGGCCCCAAGGTATCAGGATGTGAACAGCAGTGAAATTCCACAAATCACCGATGATGACGGGACAAGCATTCGGGTTATCGTCGGGGATTTCTGGGGCAAATCCGGCCCCGTGGACGGCGTGGCCGCGAGCCCTCAATATCTGGATGTTTTCATTCCCGCAGGCCTGCGCAAATCCTTACCGATTGATACCTACCGTCGGGCATTTGCCTATATCTTTGAAGGCTCCGGCACATTTTCCGGGGCCTCCGATCCCGCGGGTGTTTTGCTGGAAAAAGAAGTTGCCGGACAGGAGGTCAACATCCGCGATCTGTCCGGCAACCGCACGCTGGTCCAGTTTGACACCGGCGACGAGATTTCCGTGCGGGCGGGACCGCAAGGCATGCGGTTTTTGCTGATTTCCGGCGCACCCATTCAAGAGCCGGTGGCCTGGCACGGGCCGATCGTGATGAACACGCAGGCCGAATTGGTAAAAGCAGTCAGCGATCTGCGCAACGGCACGTTCGTTCAGCCACGCCATTAACATCTGTTAACAAGGATTCTAGACGGAAAACCAATAGAAATAGACCGCAACCATAACAGCAATCAGGATCAGC
>CAYZQS010000039.1:20349-23550 GCA_964480735.1 uncultured Rhodobacterales bacterium | reverse complement strand
CCTGAAGCGCTGGTCCCGCGCTCAACCGGAAATCGATCCAAGTCAGAACTTGCAATACCGCTCTTTGATTACTGATATCACATGACCAGATGTTACCTAACATCACGTTCGCTAACGCTGTGGAAAATGCCGCCGCACGTAACTGCCCCGTCCTGTTGATCCGGGTTTGCAATTATCGATGAATATCAAGGCCGGTCTTTGGATCGCGCCATAGGGACGCGGTCCTTACCCCCTCAAACCGGCACGATCAGATTTAGCCTCCAGCCCTTCAACATACAAGGAATTGACGGTTCACCTGCAGATAATTGACAAGGCTCTCTTTGGTGGCGCAGGATTTTTGCGCCTTTCGCCTGCCGACTGCCTGCGCAAAGATCGCGCTTGTTGCGGCGGCTTTGCACCCGAAATTACGGCCGCGCCACATCCCGCGCACCGCGCCACCATTCCTACGCGTCTTTGTAGTCAAAGATCAGCGAAATCACGTTCACCACCATCAGTACCCACAGGTAAAGCGGAAAAAACTGCGCGTCCGGCCCCCCGTTTTTCATCCACAGCGCGATAATAATGACCAGCGGCGTCCAGATCGCCAGATGTGGCAGCGCCATTGTTTTGGAAAATCCCCGCTCAGCCATCATGATGAACAAATTGGGCAGCATTCCGCCAATGGCCAAAACCGCAATCAGCACGCCTTTTGCCTCTGTCAGAAAGAAAAGGCTGGCCATATTTACCGGCACCAGGATCAGCGCCACCCAGATTTGAACCCACAGCGGCAGGCTGCGGAATGACTGCCAGATTTGTAGAATCATTGGCTTTCCCCGTTTTAGCTATTGTTAACCCGATTGCCACAATTGTAAAACCTGCCCGATCTGCAAAGACCAGGAGCGCGCCGCGCGGGGAGTATTTTGGCAAAGATGAACCGCGGATCTGCGTGTTGCCCTTGCTGCGCAGCAGGCGTAACGTGGCGCTTATGACAGAGTTTACCGGACAGCGATGGCACGATATGGGCGGACAGGACGCCGGCCCGGTTGTGCCGGAGGACCACGATTTTGCCCTGTGGGAAAAACGGGTGGACGCGCTGATGGTGATCACGTCAGGCAAAGGGTTGTTTACGGTCGACGGGTTGCGGCGCTGTATTGAGGATCTGGGTGAAACCGCCTATGAAACCATGAGCTATTACGAGCGTTGGGTGGCCTCGGTGAATCAGAACCTGCTGGAAGCGGGGACTTATAAGAACGCGGAACTGGGCGCAAAGATGGCAGAGGTGGCAGCACGCGGGGAAACCTACGGGCAATGCGCTGAGAAACCGGATGACTGATCGGGTGCGCGTGTCAACCATGATGCCGCCCGGGCACATAAGAACCCCCGCCTATCTGCGTGGAAAAACCGGCGTGGTGGAACGCGAACTGGGGCCGTTTGGCAATCCAGAGCAGCTGGCATATGGATTAGAAGGCAACCGCACATCATTGTTTCGGGTGCGTTTCCGCATGGCGGACATCTGGGGAAAAGCTGCGGAAAATCCCGATGATACACTGGATGCGGAAATATTTGGCCATTGGCTGACTCAGAAAGAGGCTGACCATGCCCCATGATCACCCAACGCACAGCCATGACGGGCAAAGCCCGTCGGGTCATCCCTATCGCACAGATCAGGACGCGCCGCTGACCTATTGGCAAAACATGGAAATCGCCATGCGCGAGCTGCTGGTGGAAAAGGGCGTGACCACAGAGGCCGAGGTGACGCAGGTCATCGAAAAAATGGATGCACGCTCGCCCGCGGATGGTGCCAGATTGGTGGCCCGGGCCTGGACGGATGTGGATTTTCTGGCACGCCTTCGCGTTGACGCATCATCTGCCGCCAAAGAACTGGGGCTTGAAATTGATGCGCTAAAGCTGATTGCGGTTGAAAACACAGCCGACGTTCACAACGTGATCGTCTGCACCCTGTGTTCGTGTTATCCCCGCAACCTGCTGGGGCTGCCGCCGGACTGGTACAAACAACGGGCTTACCGCTCTCGCGTGGTGAAAACTCCACGCGCGGTGTTGCGGGAATTTGGGCTGGACCTGCCAAAGGAAACCACTGTGCGGGTGCATGACAGCACGGCGGACATGCGCTATGTGGTGATCCCGCGTCGGCCGGTAGGCACCGATGGCTGGTCGCAGCCAGAACTGGCAGCACTGGTAAGCCGGGATGCCATGATCGGGGTTGCCCTTGCCCGTTCACCGTAAGGCTTAAACAACCTTGGCCGCCTTTTCCCGCCTCAGCGTCACCGCAAAAGCCATAATTTTGATGGTTCTGGCAATGGCTGCACTGACGTCGATGGACGCTTTGGCCAAGGGCCTGATGACCGGGTATCACCCGCTACAGATCGTCTGGGTGCGCTTTGCAAGCCAGTTGGGACTGTCGCTGTTGTTTCTTGCGCCGCGCCTGAATACCGTTTTGCGCACATCAAATCCCGGCGTGCAGTTTTTACGCTCCGCTTTTATTTTTTCCGCCACCATGTTCTTTTTCTTTGGCATCAGCCACCTGCAGCTGGCGACCGTCGCGGCGATATTTGAGGTGGGGCCGCTGCTGATCACGGTGCTGGCGTTTTTCATTCTGGGCGAGCAGGTTGGCCTGCGCCGCTGGATGGGGGTGTTGGCGGGGTTGATCGGCGCTGCGATCATCATCCGCCCCGGAAGTGACGCTTTTACACTGGCGGCATTGCTGCCGCTTGGTGCTGCTGCCAGCTATGCCGGGTTTGTGATTTCAACCCGTATGCTGGCGCTGGGTGAAAGCCCCTGGACCAGTTTTTTATATACCGCCCTGTTTGGCACCATTCTGGCCAGCCTGATCGTGCCCTTTGTCTGGCAGATGCCGGGCCTGAAGGATGTGCCGCACATGTTGGCCATTGGTGCCTTTGCCAGTATCGGGCACTACCTTTTGATCCGGGCATTGGTGTTAAGCGAAGTCTCGGTGCTGGCGCCGTTTGGCTATTTCGGCTTGCTGTTCAACGCACTTTGGGGATTTCTGTTTTTTGCCGAAGTGCCAAATGCCTTTACCCTGTCAGGATCAATCGTGATCGTTGCCGCAGGGCTTTACGTCTGGCACCGTGAAACCAGCGCCTTAGGGGCCCAGCCCATCAGTTCCAGCGGGCCGCCGCCAGGATAGGGCCGTTTTTGACTTTCTGAATGATGACAACAATTGGAAGTGACCCGGTAACGGTA
>CAYZQS010000039.1:3573-20249 GCA_964480735.1 uncultured Rhodobacterales bacterium | reverse complement strand
ACCACGGCAAAGAAAAAGATACGCATGGGCAATCTAACCTAATTCAAAGTTTCGGTCTGCTATCCATAAACCCAATAACTGTGCCTGACCAATCAAGCCTTCGTTAGAGAATTGTTACAATCTACCAGCGGCGGGTCTTGGCGATGAAATCTTCGGCTTCCTGCCCAAACTGCGCCCGCAGGTTTTCCTCTTCATGCAGGATGAACCGCCGGGTGATGATACGGGCAAAAACAAAAGGCACCACCAAAGCCGACACCGCGCCGATCCACAGGGCCCAGCCCGTCAGAAACACCGCCATTCCCAGATAGATCGGGTTTCGGCTGAACCGGTACGGTCCCTCGACGATCAGCGATGTCGGTTCAAGTTTTGGGTTAATGGTGGTTTGTTTGCGGCGAAACCAACTGGCCGACCAAAACACCAGTCCTACACCTGCCAACATCACCAGCCAGCCAAGCCAGCCCGGTACAATCGCGGAAAAATCCCAGACCGGCAAATAGCGTCCCAGGACCCAGGCCACCACGGCGGCCTCCAAGGTCCAGACCGGCGGCACGTCATACACACTTGATTTCACGATTTCCCCGCTTTCAAAAAATTGACAGGTCCAATTCAAGACCCGTGCCCAGCCAGATTGCATGTTCTGTGTGATCGGTCAAATGATCGCCGGTGCCGGGATGGCAAAAGACAATCAACCCATCCCGGTTCAGGGTCAGCCACGGCAATAGGTTTGCAAACTGCTGCGGCGTGGCCGAAAGCTGGCAGGACCACATCGGATGCGGGCCCACGGGACGCTCGTGCATATGGCCCATGGCGACTCCGAAGGTTTCTGCCGCAGCCTCGCAAAGCGTGCGGGCCTGATTGACAGTGTCGGCATCAAAATAGATGTGGGCGTGATAGTCGGTGATGATGGATGCGTTTTTCATGCGGTTTATATGGGTGGCATGTTTCAAATTGTAAGAGAGAACCCAACAACGTTTATCTGCTCTGGCGTGCTTTTTTATGTCCGGCAATGGGCGCAGCCGCCATCGGTGACAGTCTCATCCAGCGAGCAACAGGTTCATTGTGCCACATTGTGGTGCTGAACAATTTTATTATCGTTGTGAAATAGACCAAAACGAAGTTACGGCAACTTTGATTTTGGTGGGCGTCACATACACGGAGTTAACAATGAAACGATATTTCCAATTCGTCTTCGCACCACTTGCATTTTTTCTGTGGTTGGCACCGGCAACGGCGCAGGAATCTATTTCTCCGGCTCCGCAGGCCTCTGACACCGTGACCGGGCGAACACTTGACGCGCCGTCTAACACCCGGCCGATCAGTGAAAAATTCTGGTGGTCGGATGAGTGGTTTATCAACGGCGTGATGAATGTCCCGGATAATTTTGAGGTCGAGGAAAGGGACGTAAGTTATATCAACCCGCTTGACGATACAGAAGTTCCGGCCATTGTGTACCGGCCAAAGGGCGACGGAAAATATCCCGGTGTTTTGTTTCAGCACGGGCGGCGCGGCCTTGACCCTTTTATCCAAAATCTGGCCCGTCGTTTGGCTGCCCGTGGTTTTGTGGTGCTGGCACCGGATGTTTACAGTGCGCGCTTTATTGACATTCTGCCGATCGAACACGACCCGATCACTGAATCAGACGTGAACGCCGGCGTGGACTATCTGCTGTCACTGCCGGACCTGTCGTCCTCAAAAATCTGCCTTTATTCTCATACCCGGGGTGGGCTGTATACGCTAAGGGTGGCCGTGGCCTTTGAACGGCAGAAAAAGGATGTGGCGTGTTATGTGTCTTATTATCCGCATTGGCAGGATCCAAATGCGCCTGAACCGGCACAGGTTTACCGCTATCACCGGGACCTGAACGAACTTGAAATTCCCGCGCTTGTTTTCATCGGCGAATACGAGCAATACCAGCGTCGCCGCTCGATCGAAACCGCTGTGTCATTCATGAAACGCTCCGGCAAACAGGTGCGGCTGATCATTTATCCCGGCGTCGGGCGCGGCTTTGACTTCCGCCCGCCCAACGTGCGCACGTTTGCCGATGATCTGGCTGCCAAAGACGCTTTGGTGCGAGCGACGGCGTTTATGAAAGCGGCGCTGAAATAGGTGTGTCATCCCCGCGAAAGCGGGGACCTCATTCAGGGCAGCGCTTTGGTTGAGAGGTCCCCGCTTTCGCGGGGATGACACTCGTTAGCTTTTCGCCAGATCCCGCAGCACGTAGTGCAGCACGCCGCCGTTTTCCACATACTCGATCTCGACTTCAGTATCGATCCGGCATTTCAGGGTGATAGCCCGCACCGTGCCATCCGCCATTGTGATGGCCGCAGGCACTTCGGCCAGCGGCTTCAGGTCGCCCGACAACCCGCTGATAGAGACCGTTTCTTCGCCTGTCAGCCCCAGCGATTTGCGGCTGTCACCATTGGTAAACTCCAGTGGTATAACGCCCATGCCCACAAGATTGCTGCGGTGTATGCGCTCAAAACTCTCACAGATCACCGCCTTCACACCCAGCAGCGACGTGCCCTTGGCGGCCCAGTCCCGCGAAGACCCGGCACCGTATTGCGCACCTCCGAATATAACCAGCGGCGTGCCCGCCGCCTGATAGGCCATCGCCGCGTCATAAATTGACGTCTGTTCACCGTCCGGCCCAAGGGTATACCCGCCCTCTACCCCGTCCAGCATTTCGTTTCGCACCCGAATATTGGCAAATGTGCCGCGCATCATCACCTCGTGATTTCCGCGCCGCGAACCGTAGGAATTGAATTCGCGCAGGGGCACCTGATGATCCACAAGATATCCGCCAGCGGGGGTGGTTTCTGCAAATGAGCCGGCGGGCGAAATGTGGTCGGTTGTGACCATATCACCAAGAACGGCCAGCACCTTGGCGTTCTCAATGTCCGAAATCACCCCGGCGTCCGCAGACATGCCCTGAAAATAGGGCGGGTTGCGCACATAGGTTGACGTGCCGGGCCAGTCATATGTCAGGCTGTCGGTGGTTTCCACCGCCTGCCATTTATCATCGCCGGTGAAAACCTCGGCGTATTTTTCAGTGAATGCTTCACGGGTGACGGTCTTGTCCACCAGTTCGGCGATTTCCTGCGTGGTTGGCCAGATGTCCTTCAAAAACACATCGTTGCCGTCGTGATCCTGCCCCAGCGCATCGCGGGTCAGGTCGACATTCATGTCTCCGGCCAGCGCGTAGGCCACCACCAAGGGCGGGCTGGCCAGATAGTTGGCACGCACGTCAGGTGAAATCCGGCCCTCAAAATTGCGGTTGCCGGACAGAACGGACACGGCAACCAGATCGCCATCGGCGACCGCTGCGGACAGTTCCGCCTGAATAGGACCAGAATTGCCGATGCAGGTGGTGCAGCCATAGCCGACCAGATTAAACCCGATGGCGTCCAGATCATCCTGCAGGCCCGCCGACTCAAGATACGCACTGACCACCTGTGATCCCGGTGCCAGCGAGGTTTTCACCCAGGGTTTGCGGTTCAAACCCAAGGCGCGGGCTTTGCGGGCGACAAGTCCCGCACCGATCATCACGTAAGGGTTGGAGGTGTTGGTGCATGAGGTTATCGAAGCGATCACAACCTTGCCTGAGGACATGGTGTAGTCTTCACCCGCAACCGGCACCTGCTTGTCTGACGGACGCTTGAATGTGGTTTCCATTTCACCGGCAAACGCCGTTGCCGCACCATCAAGCGCCACAAAATCCTGCGGCCGTTTGGGGCCGGAAATCGCCGGAACCACGGTGCTCATGTCAAGGTTCAGCGTGTCCGTGTAAACCGGATCATAATCCGCCCCGCGCCACAGACCGTTTTCTTTGGCATAAGCCTCGACCAGTGCAATCCGCGCTTCATCGCGGCCCGAAGTGCGCAGGTACCGCAGAGTTTCGCCATCGACCGGGAAAAAGCCACAGGTGGCCCCGTATTCGGGGGCCATGTTGGCGATTGTGGCCCGGTCCGCCAGCGGCAGACGGTCCAGACCCTCACCGTAAAACTCAACAAATTTGCCAACCACGCCTTTTTCGCGCAGCATGGCCACAACGCGCAGCACCAGATCGGTGGCAGTGGTGCCCTCGACCATCTCTCCGGTCAGTTTGAAGCCGACAACCTCGGGGATCAGCATGGAAATCGGCTGCCCCAGCATGGCCGCCTCAGCCTCGATCCCGCCAACACCCCATCCCAAAACCGCAAGACCATTGATCATAGTCGTGTGGCTGTCCGTTCCAACCAGCGTGTCAGGATAGGCAATGTCTACGCCGTTCTGATCCTTTTCCGTCCATATGGTTTGCGCCAGATATTCCAGATTTACCTGATGGCAGATGCCGGTGCCCGGTGGCACCACGCGGAAATTGTCAAAGGCCGACTGGCCCCATTTCAGGAAAGTGTAGCGTTCGATATTGCGTTCATATTCCCGGTCCACGTTCATCTGAAAGGCCCGCGGATTGCCAAATTCATCAATCATCACGGAATGGTCAATCACCAAATCAACCGGGTTCAGCGGATTGATCTTTTCAGGGTCACCACCAAGATCAACCATCGCATCGCGCATGGCGGCCAGATCAACAACCGCCGGCACGCCGGTGAAATCCTGCATCAGCACCCGGGCCGGGCGATAGGCGATTTCGCGGGGGTTTTTACCGCCCAGCGCCGCCCAGTCCGCAAAGGCGCGGATATCGTCCGATGTAACCGTCTTGCCGTCTTCAAAGCGCAGCATGTTTTCCAGCACCACTTTCAGGGCGGCGGGGAGCCGGGTGAAATCCCCAAGCCCGGCGGCCTGTGCGGCGGGAATTGAATAGTAAGCAACCTTGGTTCCGTTCACGTTCAGTGTCTTGCGGGTGCTTTGGGAATCGCGGCCTACGGTGACGGTCATGGTGCTACCTCAAAATTATGGTCGGCTGCCCCGCCTATGCCGCAGCTTGGGGCACCGGGCAATGGGGCATAATAGCATTGTATACATTTGTATACAGTTTGTCCAGCCTTTACCGCTTTTCGCTGTGCCAAAGAGTCGTTACAGCAGTTTTATGGATCTGACTGTCACCGATTTATCCTGTTCGCGCGGCGACATAACCGTGGTGTCCGGCGTGAGTTTTTCAATCAGGGCCGGGCATACAATGATCCTGCGCGGACCCAACGGTATTGGCAAGACCACGTTGCTGCGCACGATCGCCGGGTTGACACCTGCTGTTTGCGGTACAATCAGGCCATCGACCGAAGACATTGCCTATGCCGGGCATCAGGACGGCATCAAGGGTCCCCTGACAGTTTATGAAAATCTGCGGTTCTGGGCCCGGGTTTTTGGTACCGCAGATATTACACCTGCCCTTGAAGCCTTTGATTTAATGGCGCTGGTGGAGCGCCCGGCGCATACATTGTCTGCCGGGCAAAAACGCCGTCTGGGGCTGTCGCGCCTGCTGTTGACCGGTAGGCCCATTTGGATACTGGACGAACCGACGGTCTCGCTTGATACTGAAAACGTTGGGAAATTCACGGCAATCCTGCAGCGCCACAATAAGAACGGCGGCAGCGCCATAGTCGCCACCCATATCGATCTGGGGCTGAAACAGAGCACGACCCTTGATCTGACCGCGTTCCGCGCCGGACCGGAGGTGTCCCACAACCCGTTTTTGGACGAGGCCCTGACGTGATCGCCATGCTGCGCCGCGATCTGGCCCTTGCCTTCCGATCCGGCGGCGGGTTTGGCCTGTCGCTGGCCTTTTTCCTGATCGTCGTGATGTTCGTGCCCTTTGGCGTGGGCCCTGACAGCGGCGTTTTGGCCCGCATCGCGCCGGGCATTTTGTGGATCGGCGCACTGCTGGCCAGCCTGTTGTCGCTGGACCGGATATTCCAGCTGGATTTTGAGGATGGCACGCTGGACTTGCTGGCGGTTTCACCGCTGCCACTGGAAGGCGTCGTGGCCATGAAAGCGCTGTCGCACTGGCTGACAACCGGCCTGCCGCTGACGTTGATCGCACCACTGCTGGGATTTTTGCTGAATTTGCCCGAAGGTGCCTATGGCTGGCTGTTTGTCAGCCTTTTGGCCGGCTCTCCGGCCTTTAGTTTTCTGGGGGCATTTGGTGCGGCGATTACGGTTGGGCTGAAACGCGGTGGCCTGCTTTTGTCGTTGCTGGTATTGCCGCTGTATATCCCGACCCTGATTTTTGGCTCCCAGATTACAACGCTTGCGGTGGACGGTCTGGACAACGCCACCGCCCTGGCCGCCACGGTCGCCATCAGCCTGTTTACTTTTGCTTTGGTCCCTTTTGCCGCCGCCTTAGCGCTGCGGGTAAACTTAAGGTGAGCGCCCTGCGTCGGCATGGCCAATTGCACCGTTGCCAGTGAGGATATAGATACCCGAAATGTCCATCTGGGAATACGCCAATCCAACGAAGTTCATGCGCCTGACCGACCGGGTTTTGCCCGTGGTCACGGTGCTGAGTGTGGCTGCATTGCTGACCGGGTTGATCTGGGGATTTTTCTTCACGCCGGATGACTACAAACAGGGTTCGACCGTCAAGATTATCTTCCTGCACGTGCCGGCCGCAATGATGGCAATCAACGTTTGGGTGATGATGCTGGTCACGTCGCTGGTCTGGCTGATCCGCCGTCACCATGTCAGCGCGCTGGCTGCCAAAGCCGCCGCACCCATCGGTGTCACCATGACCCTGATCGCGCTGTTTACCGGCGCCATCTGGGGCCAACCGATGTGGGGCACATATTGGGCGTGGGATCCGCGGCTGACATCTTTTATGATCCTGTTTGTGTTTTATCTGGGCTATATCGCCCTTTGGTCCGCCATCGAGGATCAGGATACCGCCGCCGATCTGACCTCAGTTTTATGCCTTGTGGGATCAGTTTTTGCTCTACTCTCCCGCTATGCGGTTAACTTCTGGAACCAAGGTTTGCATCAGGCGGCATCGCTGTCGCTGGACGAGGGCCAGTCCATCGCCGATGCGTTTCGAACGCCGCTTTTTGTCTGTCTGGCCGGGTTCACGCTGTTGTTTTTGGCGCTGGTGTTGCTGCGCACACGAACCGAGATTCGCGCAAGACGGATTTCAGCGCTGATTGCCCGCGAGCGGCTGGCCTGATGCCGGATCTCGGCCAGTACGCCACGTCTGTTTTGTCGGCTTACGGCATTGGCATCGTTTTGATTATCGGGCTGACCATCCTGTCACTGCTGCGCGCTGTGCGCATCAAGCGACAGCTGAAAAACATCGAAAACCGGCATAAAAAAGATGGCTAGGATTTCGCCGCTGATCGCGCTTCCACCGCTGATTTTTCTGGGGCTTGGCGCGTTGTTCATGGTGGGATTAAATCGCGACGATGTGAACAGTCTGCCGTCCACATTGGAGGGCCAGCAGGTGCCTTCACTTGCGGTTAAATCACTGGGCGAATTGCCTGTTATTACCGAAGCAGCGCTGCGAAAGCCTGAGGTGAAACTGGTCAATTTCTGGGCCAGCTGGTGTGCACCGTGCCGGGCGGAACATCCTAATTTGCAAGCTTTGTCAGATTTCGGGCTGCCGATATACGGCGTGAATTACAAAGATCAGGTTGCCAAAGGGCTGAAATTTCTGAATGAGCTGGGCAATCCCTATACCGCGGTCGGCACGGATGCCTTGGGACGCGAGGCCATTAACTGGGGGGTTTATGGTATTCCTGAAACATTTGTCGTTGATGCGAATGGCCGGATTATTCTGCGCTTTGCCGGGCCGATCACCAGGAGGGCGCTGACGGCAACAATTTTGCCTGCGATCAAAAAAGCACAGAACCCGTAGCGTTCTTCGCTCCCTTACGGGCGCTCATCACCGGCGCGGCGCAGGTGAATTGCGGTATTGTTTCCGTCAATCAGCGTCAGGTCTGCAGCACCTCTGGCATCCGGCGGGGGTGCCCGTTATAGCAGGACCAGATAAAGCCAAAAGGCCTGAATGACCCAGACCCTGACAATTTTACGCCCGGATGATTGGCATTTACACCTGCGCGATGGCGACATGCTGCGCGCAGTGCTGCCGGAATCCGCCCGGCATTTTGCCCGCGCCATTGTCATGCCAAATCTGTTGCCGCCGGTTGTCACGCTGACGCAGGCGCGTGCCTACCGCGACCGGATCATCGCCGCTCGCCCCCCCGAGGTTAAATTTGAGCCGCTAATGACGCTTTATTTGACCGAAAACACCGATCCTGCGGATGTGGCTGCGGCTGCCGCGTCGGGTCTGGTAAAAGCGGTCAAATTATATCCGGCTGGTGCCACCACCAATTCGGCCAGCGGTGTCAGTGATATGGCCAAGGTGATGCCGGTTCTGGAAAAGATGGCGGAGGTTGGATTGCCCTTGTGTATGCACGGCGAAGTAACCGACGGGCAGGTTGACATTTTTGACCGCGAGGCGGTGTTCATAGACACCGTATTGGACCCGTTGCGCGCCCTGCTGCCGGAATTGAAAATCATCCTTGAACATGTGACCACATCAGCGGGCGTGGCCTATGTTTCAGGTGCCGAAAACAACCTTGCGGCAACCATCACCACCCACCACCTGATCATCAACCGCAACCATATACTGGCGGGCGGCATCAGGCCGCATTATTACTGCCTGCCGGTGGCCAAACGCGAAAGCAACCGGCTGGCGCTTGTCAAAGCCGCCACCTCTGGTGACCGGAGGTTTTTTCTGGGCACTGACAGCGCACCACATACGGATGATTTGAAAGAAAGCGCCTGCGGTTGCGCCGGGATTTTTACCGCTTCCAACACCATGTCCTGTCTGGCCCATGTGTTTGAGGCAGCCAGCGCGATGGACCGGCTGGAAGCGTTTGTATCAACCAACGGCCCGGCTTTTTACGACCTGCCCTTGAACGAGACGACATTGACCCTGCAAAAATCGGCGATCCCGGTGGAATATCCGGCCCACATTGAAACAAACGACGGCCCGGTCACGCTGTTTGATCCGGGCTTTGCGCTTTACTGGCGGGTTATATAAGGACGCACCATGTTTAAGAACTCTTTTCCGGATCGCGCCGACATCGCCCGTATGACAGCCGCTATGCTGCTGGAAATCAAGGCCGTGCATTTCAATACCCGCGATCCGTTCACCCTGGCCTCGGGCCTGCCTTCACCCACCTATATTGATTGTCGAAAGCTGATCTCTTACCCGCGCATCCGGTCGGCACTAATGGATTTCATGACCGCCACCGTGCTGCGCGATGCGGGCTTTGAAGCCTTTGACAACATCGCCGGGGGCGAAACTGCGGGCATTCCTTTTGCCGCCCTTGTGGCGGAACGCATGGGACTGCCGATGACCTATGTGCGCAAAAAGCCGAAAGGTTACGGGCGGGACGCGCAGATCGAGGGGCAGATGGTCGAAGGCCAGCGGGTGCTGCTGGTTGAGGACCTGACCACGGATGGCGGCAGCAAAATAACGTTTGTGGATGCCATCCGCAAAACCGGGGCTTTGTGCAATCATACAGCGGTGATCTTTTATTACGATATTTTTCCCGAAACTGCGAAAACCCTTGGCGATCACGGGGTTAGCTTGCACCATTTGTGCACCTGGCACGATGTTCTGGCCGAAGCCAAGGCAGGCGATCATTTTGACGCTGAAACCATTGCTGAAGTGGAAAAATTTTTGCATGCACCGCGTGAATGGCAAGCGGCGCGGGCCGGGGCATAGATTCAGAGCCTTCGGCGAGGATATTTTGACCAATAAGAAGCGCGCTTTCAGGCGGGCCAAATAAAGTAGACCCTCCCGGTCAGCAGAGACCGGAAGGGCCTGATTGTAGCCAGCACTTTGTCTCTGATATTTCTTCCCGGCCCAGCCCCCAAGGCCGCCCGACAAGCTGTTTCAGTGTGCCAAGCCGGTGTCGAGTGAAATCAGTCCGCGATCAGTCTTTCGCGCACCATGATTTCGAGGTCGTAGTGCAGGCCGAGGCCAAAAAACACTCCGAGTGTGACACCGACCAGAGCCAAAAGCTCGTTGGTCATCGGCAGCATCCTCGATTCGTACTTTGCCCCACCTTGCTAGCACAATTTGCCACAATTTTGACGCAATTTATCCGTGCATTGGTTAACTGATGCGAAATTGCCAGCCATTACCACATGTTGATATTTTGCGCATCCGCGCTACAATGGGCCATCGGCGGGAATTTACCGTTTTTGGCATATATTTTTTACCCACAGGATTTCCACAGGCTTGTCCAATTGCGCGAGGCAGCGGCATCTGAAATACCAGTGGGGGGACATCAGGGGGTTGGGGTATGAGCGGGTTAACCGCCGTGCGCGATGCGCAGGCAGCAGACGAAAATACCGGCGCGTCAACCGCCGCATTACCACATAATATCGAGGCAGAGCAGGCGCTTTTGGGGGCGTTGCTGGTAAACAACGATGTTTATGACCGCGTGGCGGCGCTGGTTGACGAAAATCATTTCTTTGACCCGGTGCACGGGCGGATATTTTCAATCGCAGCACAGCGCATCCAGAAAAACGCGCTGGCCTCACCCGTTACGTTAAAGGCGTTTTTGGAGGATGATGCCGGATTGGCGGAACTGGGCGGGCCGTCTTATCTGGCCCGGCTTGGCGGGGCGGCCACGTCGATTTTTGCCGCCAAAGATTATGCCCAGATGATCTATGATCTGGCGATCCGGCGGGATTTGATCGCGATAGGGCAGGATATTTCCGGCAAAGCGGCCAGCGTGGACGTGGACAGCGAACCCAAGGACCAGATCGTTGAAGCGGAGCAATTGCTGTATCAGTTGGGCGAGCAGGGTAATATCGACAACGGCTTTCAAAGTTTTCTGCAAGCGGTCACAGATGCGGTGAACATGGCCAATGCCGCCTATCAGCGTGACGGCGGGCTGGCGGGGATTTCAACCGGGCTGATTGATATTGATAAAAAGCTGGGTGGTTTGCATAAATCCGACCTGTTGATTTTGGCCGGCAGGCCGTCGATGGGCAAAACCTCGCTGGCCACCAATATCGCTTACAATATCGCCAAGTCTTACAAGAAAGGCGGATTGCCCGACGGTTCTGAAGGGGCAGTGGAAGGCGGCGTTGTCGGGTTTTATTCGCTTGAGATGTCGTCAGAACAACTGGCGGCGCGAATTCTTTCGGAGGCCGCCGAAGTGCCGTCTGAGCAAATCCGCCGGGGCGACATGACGGAAACCGAATTTCGCCGCTTTGTCGAGGCCGCAAAAGCGTTGGAGGCCTGTCCGCTTTATATTGACGACACCGCCGCCCTGCCAATTTCTGCACTGGCCGCAAGGGCGCGGCGTCTGAAACGTCAGCACGGGCTGGATGTTCTGATCGTTGACTATCTGCAACTGGTGCGACCGGCCTCTGCCAAGGACAACCGGGTGAATGAGGTCAGTGAAATCACGCAAGGCTTGAAAGCCATCGCCAAGGAGTTGGATATTCCGGTGATCGCTTTGTCGCAGCTTTCGCGTCAGGTGGAAAACCGCGAGGATAAACGCCCGCAATTGTCTGATTTGCGCGAAAGCGGATCGATCGAGCAGGATGCGGATGTGGTGATGTTTGTTTACCGCGAGGAGTATTACAAAGAACGCGAAAAGCCCGGCGATCACGATGTTGAGGCGATGATGAAATGGCAGGAGGAAATGGAACACCTGCACGGCAAGGCCGAGATCATCATTGGCAAACAGCGGCACGGACCGATTGGCACGGTCGATCTTAGCTTTGAGGGCAGGTTCACCCGTTTTTCCAATCTGGTGCAGGCCTATCAAAGCAACGTTCCGGCCGATTTTTAGCGGCTGAACGCCGTGACTGAATTCAGCGAAATTCCGGTGCTGGATGTCAGCGCCATCCATTCCCGTGACAGCCACGCCAAAAACCGGCTGACCCAGGCCTTTGCCGATGCGTATGGCAGCACCGGATTTGGCTATATTGTCGGGCATGGTATCGCGCCAAAATTGCAGGCGGCGGTTTTTGCGGCCTCTTGCGAATTTCACGCGCTGCCGGTTGCGCAGAAAATGGCGCTGCGGCTTAATCGGTGGCACCGCGGCTATATCCCGATCAACACGTCAACTGACGTGAATTCAAAGTTGGCGGATGTGACAAGGCCAAACCAGTCTGCCAGCTTTATGATCATGCGCGAAGACGCGGTTGCCGATCCGTCCGCGTTTTTGTCCGGTCCCAATCAATGGCCCGCGCTGCCGGGATTTCGCGTGGCGATTGAAGCCTATGTTACGGCACTGACCGATCTTTGCCAAAAACTGATGCGGGTTGCCATTCAGGCTGCGGGGGGTCATCCAAATGACATCATGCCCGCTTTTGAACCGCCAACCACGTGGCTGCGTCTGCTTCATTACCCACCGATGCCCGCCCAAAGTGACGATGATTTATATGGCTCGGCCCCTCACACGGATTTTGGCTGCCTGACCATATTGGCGCAAGACGAAATCGGCGGGTTGCAGGTGCAGACACCCCGGGGCAGCTGGGTTGATGCGCCGTATATGGCGGATGCTTTTGTGGTCAATGTGGGCGAT
Source organism: uncultured Rhodobacterales bacterium (assembly GCA_964480735.1). Lineage (GTDB taxonomy): Bacteria > Pseudomonadota > Alphaproteobacteria > Rhodobacterales > Rhodobacteraceae > UBA5972. The sequence goes on along the minus strand of CAYZQS010000039.1, from coordinate 7,761 downwards.
ATGCTGCACCGGTTGTCAAATGGTCGTTTGCGTTCAACACCACACCGCGTAATCAACCGGTCCGGGCGCGAACGCTATTCCTGCCCGTTCTTTTTTGATCCAAACGTCAACACAATCATCGCGCCTCTGCCGGGAACCGGCGAACCGCAATTTGGCAGTGTGAATTTTGGCGAGTTTCTGCGGGCGGAATTGCAGGCGGGCTATCAGGCGCACCAAATCAGCGGCGATAACTCGCAATAGACGAAATCTGCGGTGCGGCGTATAGAGCGGCCAAACAAACGGGGGTTTCTTATGGGGTTTGCAACACTGACCGTTGATCTGGCGGCGGTCAAATCCAATTGGCTGGCGTTAAAGGCGCTTTCGGGGTCCGGGGACACCGGCGCGGTTGTGAAAGCCGACGCTTACGGTCTGGGCGCTGACAAGGTTGCCAGAGCCCTAAGCGATGCGGGCGCGCGCGCGTTTTTTGTGGCACTTGCCAGCGAAGGCGCGGTGCTGCGCAACGCGCTTGACACGCGCCACGAAATTTTCGTTTTCTCGGGCCATATGCCAGGGGATAAAAAACTTCTGAAAGACAACGATCTGACCCCTTTGCTGAATTCCCCGCAGCAGCTTTTGCGCCACATGACTGATCTGTCCGGCCACCCGTTTGGCATTCAACTGGACAGCGGCATGAACCGGCTGGGTATGGAACCTGATGAATTCCGCGCCGCCGGAGCCAAGATCATGCGGGCCGGACCAAAACTGATCATCAGCCATCTGGCTTGTGCTGACGAACCGGCGCATGCGCAGAATGCCGCGCAATTGGCCACCTTCAGGGAAATGACAGCAGGGTTGTCGGTGCCGCTTTCGCTGTCGGCAACCGGTGGCATATTGCTGGGGGCGGATTATCATTTCAACCTCACCCGCCCCGGCATCGGCCTTTACGGCGGCCTGCCATTTGAAGGTGCCGCGCCGGTGGTTCGCCTGTCCATACCCGTCATCCAAACGCGCGACGTGGCGGTGGGCGAAACCGTGGGATACGGCGCCACGTGGACTGCCACGCGCCCAAGCAGGATCGCCACGCTTTCGGCGGGCTACGCCGACGGTTTGATCCGCGCGATGGGGCCAAACGCAAAACTTTGGGCAGATGATATTCCCTGCCCTCTGGCTGGACGGGTCTCAATGGACCTGATGGGCGTTGACGTGACTGACCTGCCAGAAGTGCCCGAAACGCTTGATATGTTGGGACCACATCAAACCGTTGATCAACTGGCGGATGCCGCAGGCACGATTGGCTATGAAATCCTGACGTCTCTTGGCGCGCGGTATAAACGCGACTACAAAGAGAATTGAGCAGAAGAAGTTTACAGGCAGCATATGTCTTTGATTCATTGGTTTTTACAAGTTTTGGCCGCGATTGGTGCGTCGGTCACCGCGCTTTTGGCCTCTGTCGGCCGGATTTCGATCTTTTTTGGTCAAACCGTCGCCCATCTGGTGCGCCCGCCGTTTTATCTGAAAGAGTTCGGCCAATCCCTGCTGACCATCGGCTATTTCAGCCTGCCGGTTGTCGGCCTGACCACCCTGTTCACCGGCGGAGCACTTGCCCTGCAGATATTTGCAGGTGGTTCACGTTTTAATGCCGAAGCGGTGGTGCCATCCATCGTTGCCATCGGCATGGTGCGCGAGCTGGGGCCGGTTCTGGCCGGGCTGATGGTCGCGGGCCGGGTTGCGGCGTCTATCGCGGCGGAACTTGGCACCATGAAAGTGACAGAGCAGATCGATGCGCTGGTCACCCTGTCCACCCATCCGATGAAATACCTGACGGTGCCGCGCGTGCTGGCGGCCACATTGGTGATGCCGGTTTTGGTGCTGGTGGGCGACACCATCGGCATTCTTGGCGGGTTTCTGGTGGGCACCACGTCTTTGGGGTTCAATCCCGCGGCCTATATCGACAACACCGTTGATTTTCTGGAAACCTGGGACGTGGTGTCCGGCCTGATCAAGGCGGCGGTGTTTGGCTTTATTGTCGCTTTGATGGGCTGTTATCACGGCATGAATTCAGGACGCGGGGCGCAGGGCGTGGGCCGGGCCACCACCAACGCGGTGGTGTCGGCCTCTATTCTGATTCTGGCCGCGAATTTCATTCTGACACAGTTGTTTTTTGCGGCATGAGTACAATGATAAAACTATCCGGCGTGCATAAATCCTTTGGCGACAATCACGTTTTGCGCGGTGTGGACCTTGAGATCACAAAGGGCGAAAGCATGGTGATTATCGGGGGTTCCGGCACCGGCAAATCGGTTTTGTTAAAGTCGGTTCTGGGGCTGGAAACGCCTGAAAAGGGCAGCATTTCCGTTGACGGTCAACCGGCGGATCAGGGCGACCGGGACGCGTTTTTGGCCCGCTTTGGCATGTTGTTTCAAGGCGGTGCGTTGTTTGACAGCCTGAGCGTCTGGCAAAACGTCGCCTTTCGTTTGCTGCGCGGCCGCCTGAAAAAGCCAAAAGACGAAGCCCGCGCCATTGCCGTTGAAAAACTGCGCCGGGTGGGTTTGCAGGAACGGGTGGCCGATCTTTACCCCGCAGAACTTTCCGGCGGCATGCAAAAGCGCGTGGGCCTTGCCCGCGCCATCGCAGCAGAGCCCGAAATCATTTTCTTTGACGAGCCCACCACCGGCCTTGACCCGATCATGGCAGGCGTGATCAACGAATTGATCCGCGAGATCGTGGTGGAAATGGGCGCAACCGCCATGACGATCACCCACGATATGTCCTCCGTCCGCGCCATCGCCGATCAGGTGGCGATGATCCACGACGGGGTGATCCAGTGGACAGGACCGGTGAAAAAGATGGAAAAATCCGGTGATCCCTTCATGGACCAGTTTTTGCACGGGCGGGCGGAAGGGCCGATAGAGGCGGTGCGGTGAACATTAAATTTCATTGTTCCAAAAATACTTCTTCAGCAAGCCGGTCCCACAGTGCCAACTTTCGTTTTTTGGCGTTTTATCAGTTAAAAATACAATGACCCTGCTGAAATACACCAACCTCGCCCTCTTGATCCTCTTCCCCATCGCGTGGTTCTCCCCGCTTGTCCGCGCGGGCTTGCTGCCGTTCTTTGCGCCCGACGACATTTCCGTCATCTCCGGCATTCAGGAACTCTGGCGCAACGACAGGTTTCTGGCTGTGCTGGTCGCTTTTCTGGCGGTCGTGGCGCCCTACGCCAAGACCATCAGCATCAGTCTGATTCACCACCACCGGATTTCCACCTGCGCGATGCCGTTGCTGGTGATCATGGGGCGGCTGGCGATGGTGGATGTGTTTTTGATTGCGCTTTATATCGTCCTGTCCAAAGGTGTGGGCGTGGGCACAATCGAGGCGGCCTGGGGCCTTTATCTTTTCACCGCCTGCGTCGTTACCTCGCTTTTGGTGTCCCACCTGACCCGACGGAGGATGCGTGGCTAAATCCACTTTCACCTGTTCAAACTGTGGCGCGTCGCACAAAAAATGGGCCGGACGCTGTGATGCCTGTGGCGCCTGGAATTCGGTGATCGAGGAAAGCGCGTTAACCACCGGTCCGGCCAAAAAATCGCTGGGTGCCGCCAAGGGGCGGGCGATTGATCTGTCCGATCTTGCCGCCAAAGACACGCCGTTGTCGCGCAGCCCGTCGGGCATTGAAGAGTTTGACCGCGTGCTGGGTGGCGGGCTGGTGCCCGCCTCTGCCATTTTGGTCGGTGGAGATCCGGGGATCGGGAAGTCCACGTTGTTGCTGCAAGCCGCAGCGGCTTTTGCGGATAAGGGTTTAAAAACAATCTATATTTCCGGCGAGGAAGCGCCCGGCCAAATTCGCATGCGGGCCGTACGTCTGGGCCTGCAAGCGGCACCCGTGCAACTGGCCAACGCCACAAATCTGCGCGACATCCTGACCACGATGAGCACCGAAAGGCCGGATTTTGTGATCATCGACTCCATCCAGACAATGTGGGCCGATCACGTGGACAGCGCGCCCGGGTCGGTCAGCCAGGTGCGCTCTGCCGCGCATGAACTGACGTCATTTGCCAAACGGCGCGGCATTTCGGTGGTGCTGGTGGGCCACGTCACCAAGGACGGCCAGATTGCCGGACCGCGGGTGGTCGAACATATGGTGGATACCGTGCTTTATTTTGAAGGCGAGCGCGGGCACCAGTTTCGCATTCTACGCAGCGTCAAAAACCG
>CAYZQS010000039.1:0-3473 GCA_964480735.1 uncultured Rhodobacterales bacterium | reverse complement strand
CGGCAATCGCACCGGCCTCAATAAAATCCGTGTCATCCAGCACGATCACGGTTAAAAAGCATTTGGACCTGCAGGAATTTGTTGTACAGGTCTTTGGCGATGTTACCGGTTGAAGGCGCGTAGGGGATCTATGGAAGGTTTTACATTTGTTGACGCCGGGGTTGGCGGTATCATTCTGATCTCTGCGGTTCTGGCCTTTGCCCGGGGTTTTGTGCGCGAGGCGCTGGCCATTGCAGGCTGGATACTGGCCGCAATTGTGGCCTTTGTGTTTGCCCCGCAAGCCGAGCCATTGGTCAAGGAAATTCCTGTTGTGGGCGAGTTTCTGGCTGACAGCTGCGAACTGGCCATATTGGGCGCATTTGCCGCTGTTTTTGCCGTGGCCCTGATTGTGGTCTCTATTTTCACGCCGCTGTTTTCGTCCCTTGTGCAAAAATCAGCACTTGGAGGGTTTGATCAGGGGCTTGGGTTTTTGTTTGGCGTCATTCGCGGCGCCTTACTGGTGGCCATCGCCTTTGTGCTGTACGACAGAATTGTGCCGGCGGAACAAGGGTTTGCGATGATTGATGACAGCCGCTCCGCCTCCATATTTGCCCAGTCACAAGAGGTGATCGAAAAGCAAATCCCGACAGAGGCACCGGCGTGGATCGTCCTGCGCTATGAACAGCTGACCGGAAATTGCGCGCCAAATAACGGAAGTTCCGCGATGATATTGCCGGTGGTTCAAACAGCCGCACAAATATCCGGATAATCCCGCTTTGAATGGATGACACCGCTTGCGGTCCGCCGTATACGGTTGCCACTGCCCTAATCAGATTCGTCACCGGGACGTTCATGCGCCACCTGATGCCCCCTTTTCGCAGTCATCCGTTTGACGATGACAAGCTGCGCGAGGAATGTGGTGTGTTTGGGGTTATCGGTGCCGCAGACGCCGCCAATTTTACGGCACTTGGCCTGCACGCCCTGCAGCACCGCGGGCAAGAGGCCGGCGGCATTGTCGCCTATCATCCTAACAGCGGCTTTAATTCCGTGCGCCGCTTTGGCTATGTGCGCGATAATTTCACCCGTGCATCGCTGATGGAAACTCTGCCCGGAGAACTGGCGATTGGTCACGTGCGTTATTCCACCACCGGGTCCAAGGGTGCGACCGCGATCCGCGATGTGCAGCCGTTTTTTGGCGAGTTCTCGATGGGCGGTTGCGCCTTTGCCCATAACGGAAATCTGACCAACGCCGATGCCCTGCGGCGCGAATTGATCGAGCGCGGTTCGATCTTTCAATCGTCATCAGACAGCGAATGCATCATCCACCTTATGGCCCGCTCCATTCAGTCCAATATCCCGGAGCGCATGAAGGACGCCCTGCGCCGGGTTGAAGGCGCGTTTTCGATTGTGGCCATGACCCGCAGCAAGCTGATTGGCGTGCGCGATGCTTTGGGGGTGCGCCCCCTGATGCTGGGCAAAATTGGCGACGGCTGGGTGCTGAGTTCAGAAACCTGCGCGTTGGACATCATCGGCGCGGAATTTGTGCGCGAGATTGAGCCGGGCGAGATGGTGGTGATCAACGGCAAGGGCGTGCAAAGCTACTGGCCGTTTCAAAAAATCCCGGCGCGGCCCTGCATTTTTGAGCATGTGTATTTTTCCCGTCCCGACAGCATTCTTGGCGGGCGTTCGGTCTATGAAACCCGTCGTCAGATCGGCGTGGAACTGGCGATTGAGGCCCCGATTGAGGCGGATCTGGTGTGCCCGGTGCCAGACAGCGGCACGCCCGCAGCGATAGGTTATTCGCAGCAGTCGGGCATCCCATATGCGATGGGCATTATCCGCAACCAGTATATGGGCCGCACGTTCATTGAGCCGACAGAGCAAATTCGAAACATGGGCGTGCGCCTGAAACTGAACGTCAACCGCGCCCTGATCAAGGGGAAGCGGGTGATATTGGTGGACGACAGCGTGGTGCGCGGCACGACTTCGCGCAAGATCAAAGAGATGGTACTGGATGCGGGGGCCGCCGAAGTGCATTTTCGCATCGCTTCCCCGCCCACCGAATGGCCTTGCTTTTACGGCGTGGATACGCCGGACCGCGACGCGCTGCTGGCCTCTAACATGAGCGCCGAGGAAATGCGGGTGCATCTGGAAGTGGACAGCCTGAAATTCGTGACCCTTGACGGGCTGTACCGCGCGGTTGGTGAAGCCAGAGGGCGCGAAAAAAACTGCCCGCAGTATTGTGATGCCTGTTTTTCCGGCGAATATCCGGTGCGACCCAGCGACCGGATCAATCGTGGATTTAAGATCCGCGAACTGGCCTGACAGTGGGCGAAGACGCGCCTTCTGTTGCCCTGATAACCGGTGCTTCGCGCGGACTTGGCGCAGCGGTTGCAGAGGAACTGGCCGCAAACGGCACCCATGTGATCGCAATGGCCCGCACCGTGGGCGGGCTGGAAGAGCTGGATGACCGCATTCGCGCGCGCGGTGGTGCAGCCACATTGGTGCCGCTGGACATCACGGACGAGACCGGACTGCAGCGCATGTGCCTGTCGATATTTGAGCGTTGGGGCAGGCTTGATCTGCTGGTCCATTGCGCGATTTTTGCCGGACCGCTTTCTCCGGCGGCGCATGTGCCCGAGAAGGACTGGGACAAGACGGTCGCGGTCAATATCCATGCCACCCAGCGGATCATTGCAATGTGCGAGCCGTTGCTGAAAGCAGGAAGCGGCACCGCCGTCTTTCCGCATGATCCGTGCGTCGGAAACAGTTTTTTTGCCAGCTACGGTGCCGCCAAAGCGGCGCAAAAGGCGTTGGTTGACAGCTGGGCGGCGGAAAGCCGCAACACCGGGCCAAAGGTCATATCATTCACACCCAACCCGATGGCGACGGCTGTGCGGGCAAGATTTTTCCCGGGCGAGGACCGGCAGGCGCTGGCATCTCCCAGGGTCGAGGCCAGGCGACTGCTCGCGCAGCTGTGACTGTAAATATTGGGCAACTGCTGTCAGGTTAGTTACATGATTTTCCGCCGCACCTGTGCTGTTCTGACTTTTTCGCTGGGGATGGGTGTGTCTGTTGGGTCGACGCAAGACCTCGAATATGATGTTCGAATTGACGTTCAGCCGGGTGCCTATTGCCGTCAATGGACGCTGCTGGGCATGCCGATCGGTGATTTGCGCAACCCGCCGGGCATCGTGGACGACGGACAATGTGCCAAACACCCGACCATCACCGGATTTTACACCGGCAGCTGTTCGCTGCAACTGGCCCCGGGGACCTATTTGTTTTTCGCAGCCGATCTGCCGGAAAAACCGCGCGTCTGGATCAACGATATCGGCGAAGTCTTCCCCGTCTCTGTGCGCGACCGCGAACTGGTAACGGGTGGCAAAAACCGGTTGTCCGCCAACAACGACGGGCCGTGCTTTGCAGGTGACAATCCGGGCGAAGTCGAGACGCGCCTTGGCCCGCTAACATTGCCCAACGGAAAAGGCTAG
>CAYZQS010000038.1:8013-24209 GCA_964480735.1 uncultured Rhodobacterales bacterium | reverse complement strand
TAGTTTGTAATCCTGATTTTGCGAACCAAACATCCATTACACTTGCAATCCAAAGTCACCAGTTGTCATATTTGATCCTTGGCGGGGGATGTCAAAACCCAATGACCCCCGTTCGATAGAAAAGTAAAAGCACCGTAAATGAAAACCAGCTTGCTGATACTTGGCACGGACAATCACCCCGATACCGGCGGGCGCTACAATCGCGCGTTGCACCAGGTTGCCATAGAAACCCTGTCGCCCAGTCAAACAATACTGACAACCGAAGTGGATCAAACGTGGGATATAAAAACCGAAGCTGAAAAATTCCTGGCCGCAGACACTGTGATTTTTCAATTTCCGGTGTTTTGGTATATGCCGCCTGCCGGGCTGAAACACTATATGGACAGCGTCTATCAGCACGGCATCATGTTTGGCGGGGTCAAGCCTGACGGCACAGCCGGGTTGCTGAGCGGGCGCTATATGCTGTCGGCCACCTGGAACGCGCCAGCCGCGCATTTTGACAATCCCGATACGTTTTTTTCCGGATGCTCCGTGGACAACGCCCTGATCGCCATGCGCAAATCACAAGAGTTTTTGGGGTTGTCGCCGTTGCCCCATTTTCACTGCCACGAGGTGCAGTCTTCGCCTGATATCGCCAGAGACAAATCGAAATACCGGGCGCATCTCAAAAAGGTTTTCTCAATTTAAAGACGGATATCAAGCTGCGAACAGCCGCGCTGTCTAGAGCCGCGGCCTTTTCATCAGATTCAGCAGAGCGGCTCTATCCTTTTGATCTTGTGCGCAATTTATTCCGAAAACCGGTTCCCACCTTTCGGATTGCGCTTTAAATCGCCACTTCGCCAACTCTGGCTTTCAAAAACGCCAAGAATGCCTGAATTTTTGCCGACCGGTGCAAATCCACATGGGTTACCAGCCACAGGGTGCTGCTCCACGCGTCCCGAGACGGCATCATTTGCACCAAATTCGGGTTGGCCTGCCCGGACCACACAGACAAAAAACCAATGCCTGCCCCTGCCTTGATTGCATCCTCCACGCTGCGCATCTGGGGGGCTTCAAACACAACCGCGCTGTCCGGCACATAGGTTTGTACCCAGTTCAAAAACGGCGGCCCACGATCTGCGCTGCGGTTGCTGCCCAGCGCAAACCGGTGATTTGCCGCATCCCCGTCGTTTTTCATCATGCCAAACCGGGCCACATAGTCTTTGTGGGCAAACGGTGCCATCGAAAACCCCATCAGGTGCTGCACCACGTTGTCCGGATCGTCCGGTTTTGCCCCCGCACGCAGGGCCACATGGGCCTCGCCGTACTCCAACCGCAGCGGCTTGTCATCACCAACCAATTTGATCCGCACATCGGGAAACTGCTTTTGAAAGGCCACAAAGATCGGCAAAAACAGCGGCGACAACCCGCTGAGCATGGTGACAATCAACTCGCCACTGACCAGATCAATTTGCCCCCTCACCCGCCCTGCCAGTTGCGAGAACTGCTCTTCAGTGGCGGCAGCCACGATCAACAGGTCATGTCCTGCTTTGGTGGGAGAATAGCCCCGCGGATGCCGGTGAAACAACCTGCTGCCCAGCCGGGCCTCCAACGCATCGATGTGGCGGATAACGGTTGCATGATGCACGCCCAAATGCGCCGCAGCTGCTGACAATGTGCCCAACCGCGCCACGTGGTACGCGGTGCGCACCTCGTCCCAGTTCTGAACAATTTCAGTCTGTGCATTCATGCACATTACCTGTTCAATATTCGCACTTATGTTCATTATCCAGATTATCTAAGTCAGGGCAAGACGTAACATTCACAAGGACCAAAATCATGGCCAACCAAGCACTGAACATCCTGAAACTGAACAGCTCCGGCCGGGAAAGCGGCTCTGTATCGCGCCAACTGACCGCCCGCCTTGCCGACCGGTTCACAAAAGAAAACGCCGACACCAAGGTCACGTCACGCAATCTGGCCACCGGTCTGCCGGTTGTGTCAGAGGACTGGATCAACGCCAACTTCACCGCCAAAGACGACCGCAGCCCGGCGCAGCGCACCCTGCTGTCCCTGTCTGATGAACTTGTCGCAGAACTGCACGGCGCCGATATCCTGTTGATCGGCCTGCCGATCTATAACTTCGGCGTTCCTGCCTCGCTCAAAACATGGATCGATCAGGTTGCCCGCGTTGGCGAAACCTTCCAATACGGCGAAAACGGCCCGGTTGGTCTGCTAAGCGGCAAACGCGCCATCGTGACGGTCGCGTCCGGCGGTGTTCCGGTTGGCTCGCCGATGGACCACGCCACCACCTATCTGACGCAGGTTTTGAACTTCATCGGTATAACTGATGTCACTTACGTGTCCGCCACCGGCCTTGCGCAAAACCCCACGTCAGCCCTTGACGCCGCCAAGGCTGAAATCGATGCACTTCAACTGGCCGCCTGACGGCCGCAGGTAACGAGAACCGATATGGAAAACGTACAAAAATATGGCCTCTGGGCTGCTAAAATCATTGCAGGATTTGCTTTTGTCGCGGCAGGTCTGGCCAAACTGGCAGGCGCGGAAATGATGAACCAGACATTTGATGCTGTCGGCTTTGGCCATTGGTTTCGCTATGTAACCGGCATCATTGAAATTGGTGCTGGAATCGCCCTCTTCGTTCCCGGAATTCAGGCCTTGGGCGCGGCGCTTTTGTCCGCCACAATGGTTGGCGCGATCATTGCGCATTTCACCGTTTTGGGCACCGAAACTATGTTCCCCGCGGTGGTTTTGCTGGTTCTGTCCCTGATCGTTCTTGGCAAACACCGCGATCAACTGCCTGTGGGGTAATCCCCTAAAACCCGCAAAAATCAAAGGCCGCCGCTTTTGGGCGGTCTTTGTGCCTTTACCGATAACCGGAGCCACCGCAAAACCCGTCGCTCAATCAATCTTGACTTACCGCTGATCCACGTCTACATCCCCCTCAAATTCAGGGAAGTGCCAAACTTCCGGTCCCGGTTGATACCGGAATCGCCACCAGTCAGCGCGTTGCGCCCACTGGTGCGTTTGTCGTTTGGCGCAGCACTTCCTATTTGTAACGCAGGCCACAGGAGGGCCGCATATGTTCGAGAACCTGTCCGACCGCCTGTCCGGCGTCTTTGATAAACTCACCAAAGCGGGCGCGCTGTCAGATGCGGATGTGTCCACCGCCCTGCGCGAGGTGCGCGTCGCCCTGCTGGAGGCCGACGTTTCCCTGCCCGTGGCGCGGGATTTCGTGGCCGCCATTCAGGAAAAAGCCACAGGTCAGGCGGTTACCAAATCCATCACCCCCGGCCAGCAGGTGGTCAAGATCGTCCACGACGAACTGGTGCATTTTCTGGCTGGCGACGACGTTCATGCCGGTGAACTGAAAATCGACAACCCACCCGCCGCCATTTTGATGGTCGGCCTGCAGGGCGGCGGCAAAACCACCACCACGGCCAAACTGGCCAAGCGCCTGACCGAAAAAAACAACAAGCGCGTGCTGATGGCATCCCTCGACGTCAACCGCCCCGCGGCGATGGAACAGCTGGCAATCCTCGGCACTCAGATCACCGTTGACACATTGCCCATCGTCAAAGGCGAAACCCCGGTCCAGATCGCCAGGCGTGCCAGGCAGCAGGCCACATTGGGCGGCTATGACGTCTATATGCTGGACACGGCAGGACGGCTTCACATCGACGAAGTGCTGATGGACGAGGTGCAGTCCGTGCGCGACGTCACCACCCCGCGCGAAACCCTTTTGGTGGTGGATGGCCTGACAGGCCAGGACGCCGTCAACGTCGCAAAGCAGTTTGACGCCCAGATCGGTGTGTCCGGCGTTGTTCTCACCCGTATGGACGGTGACGGTCGCGGCGGTGCGGCCCTTTCCATGCGTGCCGTTACCGGCAAGCCGATCAAATTTGTTGGCATTGGCGAAAAACTGGACGCGCTGGAAGAGTTTCACCCCGACCGCATCGCCGGACGTATCCTTGGCATGGGCGACATCGTTTCACTGGTGGAAAAGGCGCAGGAAACCATAGAGGCCGAACAGGCAGAGCGCATGATGCGCCGCTTTCAAAAAGGCCAGTTCAACATGAACGACCTGCGCGCGCAGCTCGATCAGATGCTGAAAATGGGCGGCATGGAAGGCGTCATGGGCATGATGCCCGGCATGGGCAAAATGAAAGGCCAGATGGACAAGGCCGGCATGGACGACAGCGTTCTGAAACGCCAGATCGCCCTGATCCAGTCGATGACCAAAAAAGAACGCGCCAACCCAAAGATCATGCAGGCCAGCCGCAAAAAGCGCGTCGCCAAGGGCGCTGGTCTGGAAGTCAGCGAGCTGAACAAACTGCTGAAAATGCAACGCCAGATGGGCGATATGATGAAGAAAATGGGCAAGGGCGGCATGTTAAAACAGGCCATGCGCGGCATGTTCGGCAAAGGCGGCGACCTGCCCAAAGACCTCGCCAACATGGATCCCAAAGCCATGGAAGCCGCCGCCAAACAAATGGGTAACAGCCTGCCCGGTGGCCTGCCCGGTCTGGGCGGCGCATCCCTGCCCCCCGGCCTGTCCGGCTTTGGAAAAAAGAAATGACCCCGCTTTCATCTTTGCAAAAATACTCGCGCCGCAGGCAACTCAAACCGTGCTGCGGCACCGCGTCACCACGCCAAAGCGCTGCCCAGACAAAAGGCGTCGCGCAACCGCGCGCCCGCAAAATAATATGACCACAATCCCCACACTCACCACAGACCGCCTGACACTGCGCCCGCCAACCACAGCAGATTTTCCGGCCTATGCGGAAATCTTGAAGTCAGATCGGTCAATTTACATGGGCGGGCCGTTCTCCGAGGAAAGCGCCTGGCTTGATATTTGCGCCGGTGTGGCCGGATGGCATCTGCACGGGTATGGCATTTGGACCATCACGCCAAGATCAGGCGAGCAGTATCTGGGCACGATTTATCTGCACCAGGAATTTGGCGATCCCGAACGCGAGCTGGGCTGGATATTGATCAAAGACGCCGAAGGAAAAGGCTATGCACGGGAAGCGGCTTTCGCGGTGCGCCGCTATGCCTATGACATTCTTGGTTGGCAAACTGTTGTCAGTTACATCGATCCCGCCAACGTCCGTTCGATCAATCTGGCCACAAAAATGGGTGCTGCGGTTGATCCAAATGCAGAAATATTTGCCACCGAAGACCCGGTTCTGGTTTATCGCCATCCCGCACCGGAGGCGATCCAATGACAACGATTGTGATCCCAACCGTCACCACACCGCGCCTTTGCCTGCGCGCACCGCGCTTTTCTGATTTTGACGCCTATGCGGAATTTCGTTGCAGCGACAGGGCCAAAATGCTGGGCGGTCCGTTCACCCGGACCCAGGCGTTTGATCAACTGGCCGAGATCATCGGCCACTGGCATCTACGCGGTTATGGCCGCTGGTTGGTTGCCGATAACACTACTGATGAACCTCTTGGCATCGTCGGTTTATATTTCCCGCACGACTGGCCGGAGCCGGAAATCGCTTGGTCGGTTTTTGCAAGGGGCGAGGGACGGGGTATCGCGGCCGAAGCCGCAAAAACATCACGCAACTATGCCTATGAAACCCTTGGCTGGTCCACGGCCATCAGCCTGATTGATCCTGAAAACACCCGCTCAATCAAGCTGGCCCAGCGTTTGGGGGCCACCTACGATAAAATCTACAAACATCCGGATATGGGCGACATGCACATTTGGCGCCACCCGGCACCGGAGGACTTAACATGAACGACGCTGTCGCCAAAGCCGCTGATATCCTTCAGGATCACCGTGCCTCGATCGACCGTCTGGACGCGATCCTTGTCTATACGCTTGGCGAGCGCTTTAAGCACACACAGGCTGTGGGCCAACTTAAGGCGGCACACGACCTGCCGCCGTCTGATCCAACCCGCGAAGCGGCTCAGATTGAACGCCTGCGGGATCTGGCCAAACGCGCCGATCTTGATCCAAAATTCGCCGAAAAATTCCTGAACTTCATCATCGCCGAAGTCATCCATCACCACGAACAGCACCTAAAATAACCAAATGTAGGGCGGGGTTCACCCCGCCGCACTCTGCCATCAAAAGGAGAAAACCATCATGGCAATGAAAATCAGACTGGCCCGCGGGGGCTCTAAAAAACGCCCGTTTTACCGCATCGTCGCCGCCGACAGCCGCATGCCGCGCGACGGGCGCTATATCGAGCGTTTGGGCACCTACAACCCGCTGTTGCCAAAAGACAGCGTTGAGCGCGTGAAAATGGATGTGGAGCGCATTCAGCACTGGATGGGCCAGGGCGCACAGATCACAGACCGCGTGTCCCGCATGCTGGAAGCCGCCGGTGTGATCGCCAAAAAGACCCGCGCCAACCCAAAGAAAGGCACGCCGCATAAGAAAGCCGTGGAACGCGCGGAAGAAAAAGCCGCCAAAATGGCAGAGGCCGCCGCGGCACCGGCACCCGAAACACCCGCGGATGTGCCCGCCGCGGAAGAGGCACCTGTCGCCGAACCCGCCGCTGAAGAGGCCGCCGCTGACGCGCCAAAAGCCGAAGAAACACCTTCTGACAAGGCCGCACCCGAGGCAGAAACCAAAGCGGATGAACCCTCCGCAGAGGACGAAAAAGCCGCCGGGTAACCGCCCTTGCCTGCAATCAGGACGCAGTCTTGTTCACGGGCCGTAAGAAATGCAAAGGGCGCCCCCGTGGTGCCCTTTTTCGTCGTCTGGTTGCCCTGATCGTCGCGCGGTTTTTGCACCAATTATCAGACCTGTGCCCGGCATTTTCGGCCATTATATATGCGCCGGTCTTTGCAATGACCTGCCATGTCGGGGTAACATATGGCGCAAACCGGACTTTTGGGTCCATAACCGCAAGGAAACAGCGTAGTGGAAGGCGGCGAACGGGTGCAGTATGGGCAGCGATAACCGGATTTGTGTCGGCGTGATCACCGGCGCTTACGGTGTGCGCGGCGAGGCCAGAATAAAAAGTTTTTGCGCTGAACCTTCGGCCATTGCCGATTATTCACCACTTTCTTCTGAGAACGGGAAAACCCAATATCCGCTGACCATTACCCGCCCGGTCAAAGGCGGTTTCGCAGCCCGGCTGGGCGGCGTTTTTACCAAAGAACACGCCGACAGCTTGAAGGGTGAAAAACTATACGCGCAGCGCCGCGACCTGCCGTCGTTACCGGATGATGAATATTATTACGCGGATCTGATCGGGTTGGATGTGCTGGACACCGGCGGCAAAAGCATCGGCCGAATTTCGGCTGTTCACGATCACGGTGCCGGGGACATTCTGGAAATTGCCGCAGCGGATGCCCGCGGCAGCTTTCTGGTGCCGTTTACCAGAGACGTTGTGCCAACGATTGACCAAACCGCCCGTCGGGCAATCATAGACCTGCCCGATGGTGTAATGCCGGAAGCATCCGATGCCAAATAATCCCGTGCGTGTGATCGTCCACGCCGGTTTTCATAAAACCGGCACCACCAGCCTGCAGGATTTTTTGAGTTCAAAGCAGGACGCGCTTCAGGATCATTACAGATTTTACGGCAAGCTGGATTTTCGAAAAGCCGGGGCCCATGCGCGCATCTATGGTCAACGACCGTTTCCGTGGCGTCTTTGGCGCTTTCGCCGGTCCTTTCGGGGCTTTCTGAACAGCATCGAAGATTTTCACACCATCATCCTGTCCCGCGAAACGTTCAGCGGCGGCATGCCCGGCCACCGCAGATTGAGCCGGCGCATGGTTAAAACCTATCAATCCGCTGCAAGACCGCTGGCGACGGTCATTCTGGCAGAGTTGCGCAAACGCTTTGGCGCAGGCACTGACATCACATTCGTCTACACGGTGCGCGACACCGACGACTGGCGAAAAAGCGTGCACGGGCACCTGCTGCGCTCGATCAGACTGCGCGACGATCTGGAGGCGTTTTCGGCCCGGTTTCCTGACCAGCAGGGCCCCGAATACGAAGCCCGAAAAATGGCCCTTTTTCTGGATCCTGTGCCGGTGATAACCATACGGCTGGAGGACTTTCAGGACGATAAGGAAGGCCCGGCGGCCGCCATTCTGGACATGCTGGACGTGCCTGACAGCAAGCGCCAAATACTGGTAAAGGCGTTTCGGTCAAATCCCGGGCAATCTGCGGATATGCGCCGGAAAATGCTGGACCTGAACCGCAGTCCGCTTGGCAGGAAAAAGTTGAAATCTGCGAAAGATAAATTGCTGAGGGCCGATGCCACGGCGAAGACGAAGTGACAAACAAACCAAAATCCCACGGCCGACTGGCCATCGCGCCCACTGACAGGCCGCGGGCGCTGATGTCTGATACGCCAGAACTGGCCGGGGCGTGGCGGGCCAAGGTCATCACCTTGTTTCCGCAGGCTTTTCCGGGTGTTTTGGGTCTGTCACTGACCGGCAAAGCCCTCAGCATTGGTCTTTGGTCGCTGCAAACCCTTGATCTGCGTCAGTTCGGCAAAGGCAGGCACAAAGATGTCGATGACACGCCTGCCGGTGGCGGGGCCGGGATGGTCATGCGCCCGGATGTGGTGGGCGCGGCTTTTGAACAGGCGGCCAGGGACACGCCGAAAGATCAGGCGCTGTGGCCGGTGATCCATGTTTCGCCGCGCGGTGTGCCGTTTGATCAGTCAATGGCCCGGTCGTTTGCCAAAGCACAGGGCATGACAATCCTATGCGGCCGGTTTGAGGGTGTTGACCAACGGGTTCTGGACGCATACCGGGTGCAGGAAATATCCGTTGGTGATTACGTTTTATCGGGTGGCGAGATCGCCGCGCAGGCTTTGATAGACGCCACAGTCCGCCTGCTGCCGGGCGTTTTAGGAAACGCAGAATCTGCAGTGGAAGAATCCTTTTCAGACGGTCTTTTGGAGCATCCGCAATACACACGGCCTGCGGCGTGGAATGGCCGGGACATCCCAGAGGTTCTGGTGTCGGGCAATCACGCAAAGATTGCTGACTGGCGAAAAGAACAGGCAGAGACACTGACGAAAAACAAGCGGCCGGACCTGTGGCAAAAACGTCCGTCAGACAACGACTAAAATCTGCTTCGCCGTTTTATCTGTTGCAATTGCAACATGCAGCTTTGGCAACCCGCTGACGCTCAATTAAAAGTAACGGCGGCACCTTGGGATGCCGCCGTCACAATCAGATTGCCGTGATGTGTCCCGGTTATGTGCCAGCCGGCTGAATATGGGCTGTCAAAAGCACAGCAATAATCACCAGTTCCACCAGCATCGGCGGCAGCACGGTCTTGTCAAATCCGTCCGCAACAATCCCGACCACCCGGCCAATAGCCACGGCGCCCAGCACAATCGCCGCCGCCACAAAAGCCAGCGTCTCTCTGGTCAAAAGACCGCTGATCACCAGCGCCACGCTGGCCAGAAACAACCCACGAATCATGGCGCGGATGGTGCTAAGACCGGCAACACCAATCGGTTCAATCGCAAAGTTCTTGATCATCCGTTTGGGCGCGAACATTGACATCGTACCCAGACCAAGCAGCATCAGGCCTGCCAGACCAACCAGTATTTGCAGAATATTTTCCATGTTTTTATCTCCTATGATGAAGGTTCAAATTTCAGGCAAACTGGTGAACTGCGGTGTTGGCATTGTCCTGAAACACCGCATTGCCCAGATCAGCCTCGATGGTTTCCTGATCGACGACCGGCCCGGTGGGGCTGCCACCTTTGCTGGCGTAAAAATGCCCGCTCTCAAACTTTGGATTGGTCAGGCCGTCCACGTAACGTTTTGCGCCAACCTCGACCCCGTGCATCATGCCAAACAGCGGCATCAGCACGCCCCCGATATGTTTGAACATCAGCTTTTTCACAAACGGCAGATCGTCCATGCCGTTGGTGCCTGTGGTGCCGCCGGGGCTGACGGTAACAAAACGGATGTGCGGATGTCTGCGCGACATGGATGCCATCCAAAGCGCACCCACAAGTTTCACGTTGCCGTAGGTATCTAAAGGATCGGCTTTCGGCCCGAATTTGGACCCATCGGCAATTGAGGCAAATTCCGCGACCGAAGATGATTGCATGTCAGGTTTTGCCACGCCCATTTTCGGAATGCCGCGTGCCGCTTCGCTGCCGGCAAACAGAACCGTGGAGGTGACAAGCTGACGCTTTAACAACTCGTCAACCAGAACCACATGCCCCAGCACGTTGACCGCGAACATGTTGGTCACACCGCTTGGCGTTATCGCGTTGGGTGTTGCGCCACCAGTACCACCGGCGTTCAGCACAACCGCGTCAATCGGGCTGCCCAACCCGGCAACGGCGGCTTTAACCGTGTCCGGCCTGGCCACATCCATCAAAACGATTTCAAAAATGTCGCGCCCGCTTTCGGCCACCAAAGCCGCTTTGGCCACGCTTGCCTTGTCGGCGTTGCGGCAGGCCAGATAGATTTTGTTCACCCCATCCATATGCGCCATCTGGCGGGCGCATTCTCGCCCCAGACCGGCATTGGCCCCGGTGATCAGTACAGATTGAACTGCAGTCATGATCGTATTCCTTTGTTCAGTTTCTCATTGAGTCAAAGGTAACGTGGTTGTTTTTTGAACGGTATATGGGTAAAAATGGACATCGTGTTTCAAAAATGAACCGGATACCATCGCCATGCCACATCAAGAAAGCCACGCGCTTAACTGGGATGATTTGAAATATTTTCTGGCCGTGGCGCGCCGCGGCACCCTGCGTGGCGGTGCAGACAGCATCAACGCCAACCACACCACGCTGGCCCGGAGGCTGAAGATTATGGAAGACCGCGTGGGTGCCCGCCTGTTTGACCGCTCAAAACATGGACTTGCGCTTACCCAACTGGGCGAGGACCTGATGCCCCATGCCCAGCGTGTAGAGGACGAAATGACCGCCGCCTCGCGCGTGATTGTGGGCCGCGATGCGCAACCTGCGGGCTCGATTTACGTCAGCATGCCGCACGGTCTGGCCCTTACGTCGATCATGGATGATCTGGCGTTGTTCGCCGATACGTATCCGGACATCAGCCTGAACATGACTTTCACAAACGAAGTGGCGGACCTGACCCGCCGCGAGGCCGACGTCAGCCTGCGCATCGCCACTCTGGTGTCTGACGATGTGGTGGGTCGCAAACTGGTTCAGATGTCACAGGCTGCATATTGCACCAAAGAATTTGCGCTTAACGTCATGGACAACGGCGGCGAGGGGCTGACCCTGATCGGCTGGCACGAACCGGACAGCGCCACCACCGCCAAATGGCTGCAACAAAGCTGCTATCCAAAGGCAACCCTGCGCCACCGGGTTTCGGAACTGGTGCCGCTGATCTCGCTGGCCGCCGCGGGCCTTGGCATGGCTTATATAGCCTGCAACCTTGGCGACCGCCACCCGGGCCTGATCCGTGCGCCCTTTCAACATCCGCTGCCCTACGCCGACATCTGGCTGTTGCTGCACCGCGACCTTCGCAACACCGCGCGTGTACGGTTGTTTGTGGATTTTCTGGCGGGGCGGATCAGGAGCAGGCGCAACGAGTTTTGTGTGGACGGCACGGTTGATTTGAACCAAGCATAGGGCCCTGTGGGGCGACGCAGCCATAGCAATCGACGCTTTTTGTCAAAGAAATGCAAGGTGGAAACCGCGCTTGAAAACGCCGCTCATTTATTGCACATATCCCGTGGCAAACTGATCGCCGCCACAGTCTGGCAATTCTTTGGCATATTCCGGATCGGTGTCCCCGGCACACGATCAACCAAAGCAGGTAAGCGCAAACATGAACAGATCCCGTATCCTGATCGGCTTGTTCGCCGCCCTCGTTGTCGCGGTCACCGCCTTTTTTGTGCTGCGTCCGGCTGCGGATGAAACGGAGTCCGCAATTACCCAAACCACGGTTGCGCAGCATTTCACCGTCAGCATCGCACCGGAGGTCGCCGATTTTCAACACAACAGCCTGCATGCATGGATTGCTACCGTAACCTCCCCGGACGGTGCGCCGGTGGAAAACGCCAGAATCGACGTTGACGGGGGCATGCCCGCGCATGGTCACGGATTGCCAACATCGCCGCAAATGACCCGGTACCTTGGCGACGGTCGATACAAAATCGAGGGCGTGCAGTTTCACATGCAGGGCAAGTGGGAATTCAAACTTTCCATAACGGCGGGTGACATCAGCGATTCTGTCACCTTTGAATTGGTTTTCTAGGTGTGAACTCCACCTATCTTGGCACGTTTATTGCCGTTGCGGTTGCAGGATTGGTGTTTGCGGGCGCTGTCTATGTTAAGTCCGGCAATCTAAGCGATACAGAGCTTAAAATTGCCAAGAGTCTAAGTTTGGCCGATCTGCCGCCAGTGCCGGTTG
Source organism: uncultured Rhodobacterales bacterium (assembly GCA_964480735.1). Taxonomy (GTDB): domain Bacteria; phylum Pseudomonadota; class Alphaproteobacteria; order Rhodobacterales; family Rhodobacteraceae; genus UBA5972. The sequence goes on along the minus strand of CAYZQS010000038.1, from coordinate 11,867 downwards.
ATCCAAGCAATTCCGTCGCGGACAATCCGCTGGCGGCCGACCTTGGCAAAGCGCTTTTTCATGACACGGGATTGTCTGCCAATGGAAACGTGGCCTGCGCAACCTGCCATATTGCGGACCGCCAGTTTCAGGACGATCTGGCGCTTGGCCAAGGAATTGGCCAAACAAATCGGCGCACCATGCCTTTGCGCGGCGTTGCCTACGCAACCTGGCTGTTTTGGGACGGGCGCAAGGATTCGCTTTGGTCTCAGGCTTTTGGACCGTTGGAAAATGCAGCGGAACATGGCTTCACCCGCAGCGAAGTGGCCGCGTATATAGCAGAGAATTACGGCGATCAGTACGTTGTTCTTTTCGGGACGTTGCCGGATCTTTCCGGTCTGCCGCCTGCCAGCCCTTTGGGCCGTGAAGCCCATCAGGCAAACTGGCGGGCCCTGCCCAAAGACACCCGGCGGGCAATCGACACCGTTTTTGCCAACACCGGAAAATCGATTGCCGCGTTTGAGCGCACGCTGATGCCACTTGAATCCCGCTTTGACCGTTATGTAAGCGCTGTACTGGCGGGCGAAAAACCGGCCGGTGATGCGGCCCTAAGCCGTCGCGAAATCAAAGGTTTCAGAATTTTCATCGACAAAGGCCAGTGCATCAATTGCCACAACGGCCCGCGCCTGACGGATGAATTTTTTCACAACACCGGCGTTCCGGCCCGACCCGGCGCACCAAAGGACCGTGGCCGTGTAACCGTTCTGGAAGACGTAAAACGCGACCCGTTCAACTGCCTTGGCCCCTACAGCGACGCAAGCCCGGATGACTGCGGACATTTGACGTTCATGTCCCACGATGTTTTTCTGTTTACCGGAGCCTTTAAACCGCCCAGCCTGCGCGGTGTCGCAGGCCGCCCACCCTATATGCACGCGGGCCAGTTTGACACTTTGGATCAGGTGATCGAGCACTACGACATCGCGCCATTTACATTTACCGGCCAGACAGAACTTCACCCCCTGAAACTAACATTCCAGGAAAGAGCCGCCCTGCTTGCTTTTTTGGAAACGTTGTAAAGACAGTGGATTTTTTGGTTCGTTTTACAGGCGCTTGAATTCTGTTTCAAAGCTGCCCTTTACGAGCCGCAGCTTCAGGATATTTGCGCGACTTCACTGCCGTCCCCCTTGCGCCACTCTGCATGCCGAACTATACGAGCCCGAGCTTGGTCAACCTGAGTCGTCTGCGCTTGGAATTTCTCTGTTCCATCCCAACCGACAGCTGTCATGAGACCGTGCCACTGAATAAGGAAACGTCGCCGTTACCTCCGGCGGGCCTGCGCAAGTAGGGACCCGGGCTGAGAACAGGAGCAATGAGGGCGCGCACCAAACTTCGCTGAAAAACAGCGGGCGAAAAGGACGACCAAAATGAACGTGATCGAACAGCTTGAAGCAGAGCAAGTGGCCGCATTGGCCAAGGACATCCCCGATTTCAAGGCCGGCGACACCATCCGCGTTGGCTATAAGGTAACCGAGGGCACGCGCAGCCGTGTGCAGAACTACGAAGGCGTGTGCATTGCCCGCAAAGGCGGCGCGGGCATCGCGGCTGCATTTACCGTACGCAAAATTTCCTTTGGTGAAGGTGTGGAAAGGGTGTTCCCGCTGCATTCCACCAACATCGACAGCATTGCCGTCATCCGCCGCGGCCGCGTGCGCCGTGCCAAACTGTATTACCTGCGTGCCCGGCGTGGTAAATCGGCCCGGATCGCCGAAAAAACCAACTACAAGCCCAAAGCAAGCGCGTAAGAAGGATTGACCCCATGAAAAAAGATATTCATCCCGACTATCACATGATCGACGTCAAGATGACCGACGGCACGGTTGTGCAAATGCGTTCCACTTACGGCGCCAAGGGCGACACGCTGGCGCTTGAAATTGACCCGTCGGTGCATCCCGCGTGGACAGGTGGCAATCAGCGCCTGATGGACACCGGCGGCCGGGTGTCCAAGTTTAAGAAAAAATACGAAGGGCTGGGGTTTTAATCGCCAGATTATTGTTCCTGATCCCGAAACAATCTTCCCCCATTTGGGTTTATTGTCTATAACTCAAAGCGCGTCCAAACGGGGCGCGCTTTTTACATCTGCATAGGGTTTCGGCGTGGCGCATATCATCGTCGTGGGAAATGAAAAAGGTGGCTCCGGCAAGTCCACCACCTGTATGCATATCGCAACCGCATTGGTGCGGCTTGGCTTTAAAGTCGGCGCTCTGGATCTGGACACCCGCCAGCGCAGCTTTTCGCGCTATGTGGAAAACCGCGCCGAATTCATCAGGCGCGAAGAGGTGGTCCTGCCGATGCCAAAGCTGGGCAAGCTGCCCAATATCGGCAAAAACAAGTTGCGCCCCGGCGAAAACATCAACGACCGTCGCATATCAGAGGCCATTGCCCGACTGGAAGTCGACATTGATTTTGTGGTCATTGACTGCCCCGGCTCGCATACGCGATTGTCTGAAGTGGCCCATTCGCTGGCCGATACGCTGATCTCGCCGATGAACGACAGTTTTGTGGATTTTGACCTGCTGGCGCGGACCGATCCTGAGAATGGTCGCGTTCTGGGCCCGTCGATCTATTCAGAGATGGTGTGGAGTGCGCGGCAACTGCGGGCCCAGGCCGGGCTGCAACCGATTGACTGGATCGTCATCCGCAACCGCCTTGGCAGCCAGAACATGCACAACAAGCGCCGCGTCGGCCAGGCGCTGGACGATCTGTCAAAACGCATCGGCTTTCGCGTCGCCACCGGATTTTCCGAAAGGGTGATTTTCCGCGAAATGTTCCCCAACGGCCTGACCCTGCTGGATATGCGCGATGTGGGGATTTCGGGGTTAAGCCTGTCCAACATCGCGGCACGGCAGGAAGTGCGGGACCTGATGAAGTCGCTAAGTTTGCCGGATGTGGTGGTGAAAATTTAGGTGTTGTAAGTACGAGGTTAACATGTCCACCAAATTTGATCAGGAACTTGAATACCGTCTTTTACGCTATGCGGCAATTGACAGCCAAAGCGACGAGGATTCCGCATCCTCGCCAAGCACCGAAATCCAATTTGATATGCTGCGGCTTTTGCAAAAAGAGTTGGAAGAAATCGGCGCGAAAGATATTGAGCTGACAGATTACGGCGTTGTGCTGGCCACCATACCTGGCACTGTCTCCGGCCCGACGGTCGGATTTCTGGCCCATGTGGATACCGCCCCGCAGTTTAATGCCACCGGCGTAAAGCCCCGGGTGATCCGGGGCTACAATGGCGGCGATATTTCTTATCCCGACGCCCCGGATTTGGTTTTGTCGCCGGAAGAATTTCCCTATCTGGCGGACAAGATTGGTCAGGATATCATAACCGCGTCAGGCACCACCTTGCTTGGAGCCGACGACAAAGCAGGCGTTGCCATCATCATGACAGCCGCACGTCATATGATTGCCAACCCAGAACTGCCCCACGGCCCCATCAGGATTGCATTTACACCGGACGAAGAGATCGGGCGCGGTGTGGTTTCAAATTTGCCCAAGGATTTCGCGGTCGATTTTGCATACACATTTGACGGTCAGGCCATCGGCGAGATCGAGTTTGAAAGTTTTTCTGCAGACAAAGCCGTTGTTACCATCACGGGTGTCTCGATCCATCCCGGTCTTGCGCATGGCAAAATGGTCAGCGCCATCCATCTGGCTTCAAAGATCATCTCAACACTGCCACAGGCAACAATGACACCGGACACAACAACGGATCGTGACGGTTTTATTCATGCGACAGAAATGGCCGGCGACGCCGCAGAAATGAAAATCAAGTTCATCCTGCGGGATTTCGAACTTGATGGGCTTGCGGCTAAGGG
>CAYZQS010000038.1:0-7913 GCA_964480735.1 uncultured Rhodobacterales bacterium | reverse complement strand
ACCGGTCGACCAGTGCTTTGGTGGGTTGGTGAGCTGGTGGGCCGGTGCACCAGTAAGCCGGTGCTTCGGAGGGCCGGTGCATCGGAGGGCCGGTGCATCGGTGGGCCAGTGCACCAGTCGGCCGGTGGGCCGGTGGGCCGGTGGGCCGGTGGGCCGGAAAATTGGACCTTCTTTAATTATTTATTTCAATGAGTTACGGGAATATTTCCAACGAGGTGCTGGCGAAATCCCACTGCCTCAACCAAGATTTTTGATCTGGAACACCCAAGGTTTTGGCTCAACCGGATCTGTCCCCTTCGGGCGGAAAAGATAACCGAAGTATCTGCCGCCTGGCAGAGTGCACCCTGATTATCAAAACAACGCCTCGGAATTCACTTTGAGCCCGCGTAAGACTGAAAGGTCTGAAAAAAAGGATTTCGGTCGTATCAACGCTCAAGCAGGGGCACTTTTTTTCGCCTATTGCTGCAGAAAGCCTGCCGGTATATCTGCGAACACCCTCAGGCCGCCGGGTGCCTGGCAACACTGCCAAAAACCCGGCCGGAAAATTCCGGATAAGGGTCCGCAATTTCCTGCGCGATCTCTTTACGCAGCAATGTTAAATGCGCAGGTTCGGGCGATGCCGTAACCGGCACCACCTCCGCCTGATCAAACCCAAAGCCTGTGTTGTCCAACACTTCCTCAACCGAATGGCCCGGATGCACGCTTTCAAGCCGAAACCGTGCCTGCGCCCTGTCAAAGGAAAACAGCGCCAGATTGGTCAACAACGCCACCGGCCCGCCGGGGCGGTAAATGCCCGGCGCACTCACCCCCGGCGCGCTGATGAAATCAACCGCCTCCACCAATGTGCGCCGCGTATGTTCCCAGCGAAACAGGATCACTTTGGGCACCAGAAAATACAGGAAGGCACTGCCAAAGGAACCGGACCAGCGCACGCTTTGCTGCGGGTAGTCGCCCGTGCCCACCAGATTGATATTGGCCGCGCCGTCAATCTGACCGCCACTCAAAAAAAACGCGCCAATGCGGCCTTGGGCTGCGCAGTCAAACAGCTCGCTGACCCCATCGTTCAGGCTGTGCAGATTTGCACTGTTAAGAACGGTCACCCGACTGGCCCCGCCTGACACCGCCCGCTGCAACAGCGCCGCAGAGCCGGGAATGGGCGAGGACACGCCAACGGCGATATGATCGACCCCCGCCAGCAAGCCGGACAGCGTACAGATCAACAGTTCTTCGTTTGAAAACCTCATTTATTCGGCGGCGGTCTTTTGCATCCGCCCCAGATTGCCCGCCATATATTCGGCAAACCCTGCAGAGGTTTTCGCGGCGTCCGCATAGGCTGCCAGCCCGTCCATATCCGGCTGATAACAGCCTTCCAGCCCCAGCGGCCACGCGCCGTTCTTGGCTTTTGCAACAGAGGTGACATAAAGATCAGGAATGCACGCCGGTGCCCGCAGGCTGTCGCTCATCAGATTGTATTCAACGATCTCCTCAACCGTCACCAGCGTGTGTCTGGCCGCATGCGCCATCGTCATCAATTCCCGCGCTTTTCCTATCCACACATTGCCAAACCGGTCCGCAAGCGGTGCGTGAAACACCGCGTAATCCGGAACAATCGCAGGCAGCAGAACAATCGGATCAGCGTCGTCCATCGGATTATCGATGACTTTGTAATCCGCGCGGTGGCGCAGCAAATCTGACCCGATCAACCCCCGAATGGGAATAAACGGAATGCCTTTTTCGCCGGCCTGCACCGCTGACATGATCGCCGGGCAGGTGCTGTCCCTAAGGCCAATGGCCCCAGCTTTCACCGCCGCCACAAACCGCGGTGCCTGCCCCTGTTCATCAAGCGTGACACCGGCACTCTCCATCACCCCAACACAGCCCGCCCCGATCAGCATATCCGCCTGCATGCCGGACGTTGGCACCGCCGTCAGATGCAAATTCCTGACGCCACGCTTGATCAACGCCCGGGTCGCGGCCATTGCCACGCCGCTGCGGGACGGCGGCACGGCGATGCTGGCCCCATCAGGGATTTGGGCCACCAGATTTTGCAGGTCCAGACTCATCAGATCACTCTCCAGTCCGCCACAGTATGCCCTGTGATGCGGCAAAGTGCAAAACCGGCGCAGATTGTCTTAGTAAAACCGCACCAGCCGCACCGTTATTTGCCGCGCGGGTGTTGCAAACACGCCAGAGGCAGCAGAGGTCTCGCGCCCGCCAAATTCTGTTCCACTTGCACCAATCGGCGCGGACAGATTTACCGACAGGTCGGTGTTGTCACTAAGCGTGTAATTTGCCGCCACCGCCAAAACCGCGCTGCCGTCGTTCAGGCTGATCAGGGCGGACGGGGCCACAACAATATCCGGCGTCAGCAAAATCTGCGCACCCAGCGCCAGAAAATCCCGGCCCAAAGTGAACAGCTGCCCGGTGCCCAGCCTTGTGCTCAGCGCCGTTGGCAGGGCATCCAGCGCAACCGAGGATGCGACCCCGAACGGATTGTGAAAATACTCGGCAAAATAGGTGATATTGCGGTCAAATATGACGCCGCTGTTTGACAGATTGGCGACATATGCCGATTGCCGCCCGCCGGCGGCCAAAGCCCAGTGCACCACCTCGGCATTCCACGCCGCACCGCCCAGCGCGCCGCTCAGGCTGAAACTGGCAACCGTGTCTCCGCGATCCCGCGCCAGGGTGAAACTGCTGTCCAACGAGCCGCTCAAGGCCGTAAAGCGCAACGCGTAGGTGCTGGCAGCCGCCAAAACCGACCCACCGGCGACGGCTGCACGCGGGACCCCGATCAATTGAACATCGGCTCCGCTGTCAAACAGGTATTGCGCATAGATCATGTCAACGCCGGGCTTGTAACTGGTGTCAATCGCGCCCGGCGAAAACGGGGCCACAATGTCGCCCGGGTGAAACACCAGCCCAACCCCCCATGTGATGGCCTGCCGTCCGGCCCGCACCACCAGATTTGGTCCGGCATAGGCAACTGACAGACGGTCAATAGCCACAGTCGCGGTGGCGTTTGATCCGGGGGTAAACGTGCGGCTGAGGTTAAACAGCGTTGTCGGTGGTGCCGCCGGTGTCAACGGCGCGGCAAGCGCAGCCAGTGCCACATCATCGCCCCTGGCAAAGGACAAAACCGCCTGGGCCTCAAACTGAAACGCGCCCAGATTACTGCTGGCAATCCAGCGGGCGGACCCGGTGCCGGTATTGCGACTGGGAAACCCAAGAAAGCTGTCAAGGCTGTTAAAGGTTGAGTCCGCGGATGTTCCGCCAATTTCCAGCCTGAAACTCTGCCCGGCCACCGCCACAGTGGCCACCGCAACCAGCACCATTCCCGCAACCAACCAACATAACAATACGGTTGAAATCGAGCGCAAAAAGGCCGGAGCAAATGCCGCGCCACGCACATTTGAAATTGCTTTTTGCGCAGGCAGACGCATCCGCCACACCGCGCCAAGTCTCAGCACATCAGCTGATTTTATCGTTCTTAATCTTGCCATCAATCATTTCGATATGTCGTTTGGAACGTTTCATGACGTTGGGGTCATGGGTCCCGATCACAAAGGTTATGCCCAAATCCCCATTCAGGCGGGCCATCAGATCGACCAGCTCCATTGCGCTTTTGCTGTCCAGATTTGCCGTTGGCTCATCTGCCAGAACGATCCCCGGACGCGACACCAGCGCCCGCGCCACCGCCACCCGCTGCTGTTGTCCGCCGGAAAGGGCAGACGGACGGCGGTCTTCCATGCCTTCCAGCCCAACCTCTTTCAGCGCCACCCGGGCCCGGTCCCGCCGTTCACCCGCGTCACACCCCTGTAATTCCAAAACAAACTCTACGTTCTCGCTGGCTGACAGGACCGGGATCAGATTGAAGGCCTGAAAGACGAAACCCACCCGGTTCAGCCGCAATTCTGACAATTGCGCTTTGCTCAGATCGCTCAGCGTCTGGCCCTGAATTGAAATCCTGCCATCCGTGGGTTTGTCAAGCGCGCCGATCATGTTCAGCAAGGTGGTTTTGCCCGATCCCGACGGCCCGGCCAGCGTGGCAAAGTCTCCGGGCATGATGTCCAGATCAATACTACGCAACGCATGCACCGCCAGCTCGCCCGTGCCAAATACTTTGCTGACACCCTGACAGGAAACAATATTGTCCATCAATTCTTATCCTTGTTATGTTGCACGGCGCATCGCCTCCACCGGGCTGAGCCTTGCCGCCCGCCGCGCAGGCCACAGCGCCACGATGATCCCCAAAACCCAGATGATCAGCCCAAAAATAAAGAAACTGGGCACGTCATATTTGGGAAACAGCATCTGCCCGCCCTGAAACATCTCCAGGGCCTGAGCGAAAACGCTAAGGTCGATGCCGTCATAAAATACCCAAATCGTGCCCGCAGCGATCAGCGCCCCAACCAGAACCCCGGTGCCAATCAGCATGGCGGATTCAAGGCTGACCATCAGCAAAACCAACCTCGGTTTCATGCCCAGCGCCAGCAGCAGCCCAAATTCATGCGTGCGTTCAAAAACTGCCATCAACTGCGTGTTCACAATGCCAATGGCCATCAGCGAAAACACCACACCCAGCCAGATATAGATGAAGCCTTTCATAAAACTGTCCGAGGTGGCCAAAAACAGGTTCAGCTCTTTCCACGTGCGCACGTCCAGTTCCGGTGCCGCTTGTGCGAAAGTGGCGAATGTCGCCTCCACGTCTCCTTCATCCGGCAGGCTGATCACCACCTGCGAAATCTGATCTTCCAGCCCCAGAAACGTGGCGCCCGCCGCGCGGCCGGTAAACGCATAAAAGTCTTCTGTCTGCTGGTCCGCGTCAAACAGACCAACCACATCAAAACTGCGTTCAGCCAGCGTGCCGTCCACATATTGGCTCATCAGTATCACCCGGCGGCCCAGCCCGGTCTTCAACCGCTCCGCCAGATGCAGCCCCAAAACCACACCGTCATCGGCAACGCCGCTTAGATAACGCCCTTCAACAACTTTGCCCGGAATGGATGAAATTTCACGCTCGGCCTCCGGATCGACCCCCAAAATGCTGACCGGCAGCGTTTTGTATTCACTTTGCACAACCCCCGGCACCACCAACCTGCTTGTCCAGAACCTGACTTCGGGCGCATCCAGCGCGGCCTTTAAAGCACCGGCAGGTGGTGTCATCAGCGCGTCGATGCTGGGATCATCCATAAATCCAACCGCGTGGATTTGCCCGGAACCGATCAGCAGCTTTAACGACGTGTCTTTGCTGGCTTGCGACCACGCGCCCATGAAGGAATTGAAAATAAGCACAGACCACAACCCGACACTGACAACGATCAATGTGATCACCGTGCGGCGTGGATTGCGCCACAGATTGCGCCATGCAAGCGGCAGGAAATGTCTTAATATGTCCTTCATGACGCCATCGCCGAAACCGGCTCCAGCCCAAGCGCACGGCGGTAGGGAATGATGCCCAAAAGCGCAATCGCGCTTACAATTGCCGCAGGACCGGCCAGCACCCGGAACGGCGTCATATCCGGGTAAAACCGCGACGGCAGCCCCCATTGTTCATAGACCTGATCCAAGCCCTCAAAGGCGATGCCGACGCTTTCAAAATAGGCGGTCAACCCGATGCCCAGCGCGATCCCCACCCCGGCGCCAAAAAACGACAAAAAGATCATTTCCATCCAGATCATCCGCCCGATCTGCCCCGGCTTCATACCGATTGCCAGCAGCACGCCAAACTCGCGCGTGCGTTCCAGCACTGACATGTAAAGCGTATTGAGGATGATAAAGACCACCACGATCACCAGCGTCACATACATCAGCGCGGAGGTGCTCATGTCCAGCCGTATGGCCTGTTTGATCGCCGGTTGCAGCTCTCCCCAGTTCAGATAAACCGCGCCGTGATCCGCCGCAATCTGGCGAAGACGACCCTCGGCGTTTTCCACATCGATCAGTTTTTCACCAACGATGGCCACGATATTAACGGATTGTTCCATCAAAAACGTATCTTTGAACCGCGCCAAAGGCATCTGCGCGATCTGCCGGTCTATTTCCGGCACGTTGGATTTGAATATCCCCACCAAAGTCAAAACATCCGCCGCAACCGAACCGTCAAGCCCGGTGCCAAGCATCGTCACCTGATCGCCCAGTTCCAGACGCAGATTTCGCGCCAGCCCGTCGCCAAGCACAATCGCATTTGTATCGGCACTCGTCAGCGCCCGCCCCTGATTTACGAAACTTGGAATTCTTGAAATCCGGCTTTCACGGTCAGGATCAACGCCCACCACAGCCGCCGCAAAACTGCGCTCGCCGTTGGCCAACAAAACAAAGCCGTTGCTGCGTGCCGTGCTGGCAGACACCGCCGGAACATCGCCAAGTTCAGCGATTAAAGCGTCCGCATCGATGATGACCTTGGAAATCTCCGGATCATCCTTGTATCCGGCAGGTTGAAACTGGCCAAACCCGTCGCTGATCCTCAGCGAACTGGATTTCATAATATCATAGGAACCAAACTGAAACGACAGCATGAAAACCAGCAGCATCGACGTCAGCGCCATGCCCAGAACGCTGAGTGTCGTTCTGATCGGCTGTCGCCAGATGTTCCGCCACGCAAGCGATGCGATCATGGCCTAGTTCCGTGGATTTTGCAGATTTGATCTGGTGAAGATATGGGCCGGAATATCGAGGCTGAAATCTGCCGAAATAGTGGTGACTTTCGTCCATTGGCCGGGCTTTGACACCGTTGTCATGGTCATCACCGTCGGGTAGGGCCTGCCGCCAAGTTTTACCACCTTTTCTGCTGTCATGGAACGCACCAGATTTCCCAGCTGATCATAAAACTCCTGCTTTAACAGCACACCATCCACGCGAACCTCAACGATCTGCTTGCCCCAAATCACCGGTTTGCCGCGTTTGGGGACTGATTCAATCACATAAACTTTTTTGCCCGAATGGCGTTTGGTGGACAGGACTTTATGGGTGTAATCTGAAATCAGCCGCTCGCTGCGTGACAGGTCATTGTAAGAAAAATCCGATCCCATCCAGGATTGTGACATCGCGCTGGCAGGCAGTTTGATCACCTGGTTTAGTTTTGGATTAAACACCCAGGTTGAATTTCCCAGTTGCAATGTGCCGTTTCCGGCATCCCGCGCCGGTGCGGTAAAACGCACCAAAGCCTTGTCGCGGCCCTTGGTCCAGCTTTCCATCGTCATGCTGCGTTTCTTTCCCGGACGCTTGATGGTCATACTCACCACCGCATGGCTGCTGTCGGCACGCCAGTTGTCAAAGGCAGCGCGTAAAATGGCGGCGGCGTCTTGCGCCAGCAAAGCGGTCGGCACGATCAACAAAACCCCGCCCGCCAGAACCGCGCGGGCGAATTTGCCAAATTTTCTGTTAAATATCATCAACGGTTCCCTGAGATTTCAACGGGTCGGTTCGCTGTTCAAATGATGGCACCGCAATCTCCAAAGATCAACTGGACCACTTGGTCCAGAACTTAGGTATAGGTGATTTTCGCGGTATTCAAGGGCCAATCTAAAGCGCAATCCACAATGTGGGCACCGGTTTTCGGAGTAAATTGCGCGCAAGATCAAAAGGATAGAGCCGCTCCGCTGATTCAGATAAAAAGGACGCGACTCTAAACGCCAAACCCGGGTCAACCATTTATGGCAGATTACCTTATTGGCCAAAACTTTGGCTATTTGTCAGCCATCAGCCGCGCATAAAGGATCAACTCCGGCCGGTACTCAAAATGCATGCCATCATAATGGTGCCATTTACCGCCCCAGATAAACCCGAAACGCTCGAATGTCGCGACGATCTCCAGCGGGATTTTGTTGTTGTACTCCCCGACATTCCCCTCGGGCTTGCCCGACCATTTCCAATAGCCGCCCAAATTGGCATTCAGATCAAAAGCGATGCCA
>CAYZQS010000037.1:17960-24361 GCA_964480735.1 uncultured Rhodobacterales bacterium | reverse complement strand
CCTCCGCCATCAATTTTTGTGATCCCCTCACGTCTGTTTAAAGACCGCCCAAGACTGCAGATTTCATCCGGTACGTTATTGTCAGGGGTAAATCCCGTGCTATTGTTTATCAGGCCAATCCGGGTACAGCGAAATTGTTGTGAAACCGGATGCCACAGCGAAGGTATAAAGTTGCAGGCGCAACAATCAAAACGGGTGGAAGAAACATTTCAGCAAAGCGGACCCGACGATTTATGCGCCGAAATCTAAAGATCAGGGAAATTTCTGGCAAAGGGCGGGGCGGGGAAACTGAATATCCGGCAGACAATTGGCAAAAAAGGCAGGCATCATGACATTACAAGCTGACGCAAATAATCAGGTTTCTGAAAGCAACGCCGGACCTGATACAAGCATTACTTATGAAGAATTGTTGGCCGCAATTGCTGAACGGGCTAAAATCTGGTCCTGGCGGTCCGATGACATGGGTGACCGGTTGCAGGTGAATTTCAGCACGCATGGCCCAATGATGTTTGACATGTCAAAGCCAGAGGTTGCCGCGTGGCTGCGTGACGCCCATGCGGATGACTGGACGATCGAGCCGTTCCCCTGCCTCATGCTGGAAACACTGGCCGATCTGTTTGGACTGACAACTGCCCTTGATATCGGCACGCATTTTGGCTTTATCTCGCAGTTTTTGTTGCGGTTGCCGCAAATGACCAGGGTTGACGGGGTAGAGATGAATCCCGGTGCCGCTTCTGCGGTGGCCGCCAACCACGCGCTGAACCCGGATTTGGACCCGGAAAAGCGGTATCATATGCAACTGGCCGGTCTATCTGATGAGACGTCGTTAAATCAAACCGTGTGGTACGAAGGCATGCGCCTGTCGTTTGAACGGCACGACCGCTTTACAGAGGTCGATCTGGATATTCTGTCCCTCAGCGATCTTGTGGCGCGGATCGGCCATGTGCCCCAATTGATAAAGATCGACATCGAAGGGTTTGAGGGACGATTGGTTGATGATCTTAACACTTTGCTGGAAACCCACAGGCCCAAGGTATTGCTGGAATTGCACTGGGACGAGATCGTTGAGCGCCACGGCCACACCCGGCGCGAGATCATGATGGCCTTTCTGTCACGCGGTTATCAATGCGGCCGGTTGCAGTGGCACCAGAAAATGCCCAAGGCAGGTTTTATGCAAGAGGTGAACCCGGACAATCTGGACGAAATGCTGGGCAATAAGAACCACGCAATGTATGTTTTGTTTTGACGGCGCCGATCTTCGGCCTTTGGGTTGCCCCAGTCGCGGAGTATTTGTTTGGCGGGGCAAAGTTGCCGCGGTCTGAATTTCAACACAACGCCCTAAGGAGCGCTTTTGACGGACAAAACCCCTGATCACGCCGGAGACTATTCCGGATTTCGCGGATACTCACAGTCGCAACCCAAAGATATTGATGCAGAAATTGCCATTGTTGGCCCGGGCACGCCCGCCGGCGAATATCTGCGGCGTTTTTGGCATCCGGTTTACCTCACCAGCGAGTTGGGTGATTTGCCGAAAGCCATAAAGATCCTTGGTGAGGAACTTGTGGTTTTTCGCTTTGGCGATGGCACGCAGATTGGGCTGGTGCATAAATACTGTCCGCACAGGCGTGCTTCGCTGGAGTACGGGCGTTGCGAGGCGCGCGGCATTCGCTGTTGTTATCACGGCTGGTTGTTTGCACCTGATGGTGAAATACTTGAAACACCGGGCGAAGACTCCACCGCAAAAGCGGCGGAAATGGTCCGTGACCGCACCCGCCTTGGCGCTTATCCGGTGATCGAATATCAGGGGCTGATTTTTGCCTATATGGGCCCGCCTGAACTGACCCCCGATTTCCCGATCTACGACTCGCTGGAAATCGAAAACATGACGTTCAGGCCCTATAAGGCACCTTACACCTGCAATTGGATTCAGGTGATGGACGCCATAATGGACCCGGTGCACACGTCTTTTTTGCACAGTCAAAACAGTCACCCGCAATTTTCGGAAGGCATGGCTGAAATCGGTGAACTGAAGTTTTATGAGCGAAACGAGAACCATTTTCTTGGCACCTCGACCCGTCGGGTGAACGACAACGCCTGGGTGCGTGCCAACGAGCTGATCCTGCCAAACTTTACCCAAGCGGGCTCTGCTTTTGCTGCGGACGGCACGCGCCCGCGGTATTTTGGCCGATCTTGTTTCACCCGTTGGGTTGTGCCGGTTGATGATGAAAACACCATCGCCTTTGCCTGGGCGTGTTTTGGCGAGCGGGGTGATCCGCATGAATATAACACTCAGGAGGGCTGTGAACTGATCGAGCAGGGCGAAGTTCTGGACCGCCCAGACGAGGAAAAACAAAGATATCCGGCAGATTCTGAGGCGGTGCAGGGCATGGGCGCGATTTCAACCCATAAAGGCGAAAACCTGATGCCCACCGATCGCGGCATATCGCTTTACCGGCGTCGCGTTCGCAAACAGATCAGAGACCTGGCAAACGGCACAGAGCCGCCCCAGCCCAAGCGCTTTGGCAATTTGTCGGTACGCACATACGGGCAGGACACGGTGCTGAATTTACCGCCGGTTGCCGGCAAATCCGACAGCGCATATCTGGCGGAAATCGGCAGTGCGGTTCTTGAGGCACAGTTTGTACACGAAGAAAAGAACAACACAGAACGCGACGGCGCGATCATATCACAACTGAAAAAGATAGAGACGGACGGCCTGCCCTGATGCCTTCCGCCGCCAAAGGATTGGCCAATGACGACCAAAGTGCACGTTAAAAACAACCGTTGGGCCGAAGGTTCATTTCCAAATACACCAAGTGGCGAAGCGGTTTTTACCATTACAAAAGAACGGTTTGAGGCAGCACTGGCCGGGTTTGGCGCGATTGCGGATCAGATTGAAACCACTATCGATTGGGATACGGATAATTTTACAAATTCGATGCGGGACGCCGAAGTATTATTGACCTGGGACTTGCCTACGGAAAATCTGCGCCGCATTGCGCCAAACCTAAAGTGGATCCATTGTATCGGCGCGGGCGTTGAACATATGCTGCCGCTTGATTGGTTGCCCAAGGGCGTTTCACTTACCAACAGCAAGGGGGTTCACGCGGCCAAGGCGGGCGAATTTGGTCTGATGGCCGTTTTGATGCTGCATTCGCAAATTCCGGCAATTGTGACCAATCAAAACTCCGGGGTTTATAACTCGCTTTATGCAGCGCCGATTGCCGGGAAAACCCTGGTTGTCCTGGGAACCGGCAGCTTGGGTGGCGCTGCCGCAAAGAAAGTGCAGCAACTGGGCGTTCACGTGATCGGGGTCAATCGTTCCGGACGTGACGTTGAGGGTTGCAACGAGGTTGTGACCACCGCCAAACTGAACAGCGTCCTGCCAAGGGCGGATTATCTTTTGGTGGCAACACCGGATACGCCAAAAACACGTGGCCTGCTGTCACGCGCCCGCCTTGACATGATGAAGCCCACCGCGGGCATCATCAATATCGGGCGCGAGGCGGTTATGGACTACGGTGCGCTGTGTGACAAACTGGAAGAGGGCAGCCTTGCCGGTGCCATTTTGGACGTGTTTGATCCGGAACCCATTGATGCGAACTCGCGGCTTTGGCGCACCAAAAACCTGATTATCACACCTCACGTATCCGCCGACGACGGGGATAACTATATTCCCCTGACGCTTGGTTTGTTTTTTCAAAACATGGAACTGTTTTTGGCTGGCAAGGCGTTGTTAAATCCAATCAGACCGGACCTTGGCTATTGAAGAAAAAAATCTGGCCATCCAATGCAGGAAAGTCCGGGTTCGCCGGATAGGGGTTCGCGGGGCAGAGATAAATATTCAAACTGGGGTGCAGAGAGGTTCCGGTTTGGGTCCTGTCCGCTGACCGTCAAGTCAAACTAACCTCATTCCTCTAATATCGCCACCGCCCGGGTGAATCCGGCGGAGGCGGCTTTGATCTTGAACGGAAAGCATGAAATTTCAAATCCGTTCGCGGGCAGGTCTTCAAGGTTGGTTAGCTTTTCGATATGGCAATAGCCGATCTCCATTCCCGCCCGGTGACCTTCCCAGATGATCGAAGGATCGCCGGATTGTGCGAACGCTGCCGCTGTCAGCGGAAATGGCGCGTCCCAGCTCCATGCGTCAGTACCGGTCACACGAACCCCGCGGCTGCTCAGATAAAGCGTGGCTTCCCGCCCCATGCCGCAGCCTTTGGCCAAAAAATCAGGCTTGCCGTAATGTGATCCGGCCGAGGTGTTAACCACAACAATATCAAGCGGTTGCAAGTCATGGCCGATCCGCGAAAGCTCTGCCTCTATATCTGCCGCACTGACGACATAGCCGTCCTCAAAATGCCGGAAATCCAGTTTGACGCCGGGGTTGAAGCACCACTCCAGCGGCACCTCGTCGATTGTGATCGCCCGCTCGCCGTTGTTCATGGTGGAATGAAAGTGGTACGGCGCATCCAGATGGGTGCCGCAATGGGTGGCAACCTGCATCATTTCCACAGCCCAGCCCTCTCCGCCCGGCAACTGGTCCTTGGTCAGCCCGGGAAAAAACTCGCAAACCTGCGCGGCCGTGTCTTTGTGGCTTATATACTGGATTTGCGGCAGCATCGGTGGTGGATCAGAAATGATCCCGACTTCAAGGGGCACGGACAAGTCGATAATGCGGCGGGTCATGGGTTTTTTCCGTTGTTTGACAGATCGTAAGCCCTTCATCACATTTATTTCCGTCAGAGGCGATATTGAAAATAACTTTGCGCCAACCTCTGTTTAGGTTGACAATCTGCGCAATCTCTAATGTTTTGGTGTTACCGACGGGAGCTTGGCCATGCCGCATGATCCGCATTTTGACATTCCGGGGACCATCGTTTTTGACGGTGAAATGGCCATGAAAGGTTATGGTCTTAACAAAATGTGCTTTTCATTTAACAAAGCCGCGGCGCGGGAGGCATATCTGGCGGATCCAGAGGCGTATTTTGAACAATTCGGCCTGACCAAAGCCCAGCGACGCGCGTGCCGGAACAAGGACGTGTTGGCCATGATAGAGGAAGGCGGAAACGTCTATTATCTGGCCAAATTCACCGGGATATTTGGCATGAACATGCAGGACATAGGTGCGCAGCAAACCGGGATGAGCGTGGATGCGTTCAAAGATAAGCTAAAGCGGGCAGGGGACTGATATGGCGACCATCATCGGTGGACTGACAACGTCGCATATTCCGGCAGTCGGCAAAGCGATTGCGGAAAAATCCTTTGACGAGCCTTATTGGAAGCCGTTTTTTAAAGCTTATCCGCCCATTCATGAATGGCTGAACAAGCACAAGCCTGACGTGGCGATCAACATTTACAACGATCACGGGTTGGGGTTGTTTCTGGATAAAATGCCGACCTTCGCCATCGGCGCGGCGCATGAGTATATCAACGAGGACGAGGGCTGGGGCATCCCCACAATGCCGCCGTTTAAGGGTGACGCAGCCTTGTCATGGCATATCATCGAAAGCATGGTTTCGGACGAGTTTGACATAACGTCGTGTCAGGAATTGCCGGTTGATCACGGCTTTACTGTCCCGATGCAGCTTTTTTGGCCCGACTTGGGTCCTGACATGCCGCGTGCCATTCCAATCAGCGCAAACACCGTGCAACACCCGATCCCAACCATGAAACGCTGTCTTGATTTTGGCAAAGCTTTGGGACGGGCGATCCAGTCTTATCCTAAAGACATCAAAGTTGTGATCCTTGGCACCGGCGGCATGAGCCACCAGCTGGACGGCACCCGCGCGGGGCATATCAACAAAGAATTTGACCAGATGTGCATGGAAAAAATCGTGACCGATCCCGAGGCGTTGACCAAAATATCGCGCATGGAGCTGGTGCGGCAGGCGGGCACCCAAGGCACAGAGTTTATCATGTGGATGATGATGCGCGGGGCGCTGGGCGACAAGGTGACGGCGCTGCACCAGAATTATCATATCCCCATTTCCAACACCGGCGCCGGTACCATGATACTGGAGTGCAAAGCGTAAATCTTATGGCAGCGGTCAAAACCCAAGTGGGCATTATCGGCGGCGGGCCGTCGGGCCTGCTGCTGTCCCAGCTGCTGCATCTTAATGGCATCGACAATATTGTGCTTGAAAAACACAGCCGCGAATACGTGTTGGGACGCATTCGGGCCGGCGTTTTGGAACATGGCTTTGCCAAATTGATGCGCGAAGCCGACTGCGGCGATCGCATGGATACAGAAGGCGAAGTGCACGATGGGTTTTTTATTGCCTACAACGGCAAAAAAAATCGGGTTGATCTGAAAGGCCTGACCGGGGGCAGCAGCGTTGTTGTTTATGGCCAAACAGAGCTGACGCGCGATCTTTACGACGCACGCGCAAAACTGGGCGGGG
>CAYZQS010000037.1:10023-17860 GCA_964480735.1 uncultured Rhodobacterales bacterium | reverse complement strand
TTCGTGGCAGAGCCGATGCGATATGGCAATATGTTTCTGGCAGGTGACGCAGCCCATATTGTACCGCCCACGGGCGCGCGCGGCCTAAATTCTGCTGCCTCTGATATTTACTATCTTTATCATGCGCTTATGGATCATTACCGCAATGGTGACGACGCCGGTTTGAGGGAATATTCGCAAAAGGCATTGGCGCGGGTCTGGAAAGGCCAGCGTTTCAGCTGGTGGATGACAACCTTGCTGCACCGGTTTCCCGACAACAGCGTATTTGACAACCGTCTGCAACAAACAGAACTGGATTATCTGTTTTCCAGCGAAAAGGCTTTGGCCGCATTGGCCGAGAATTACGTGGGGTTACCTTTTTAGAAATTATTGTCGCCGGGGTAGATTTTTCGACCACTTAACTTAGACTGGCGAACATTATGCAAAAGGGCATACCTCAGATTGTTATGCACAAAAATACTTTGAAATAGACCATCTTAAACCGCCACGGGCCGCCGGGGAAAATATGTCGGAAATTACTGTTTTCAAAGCAAAAAAGATAATCACGCTGGACCCAAACAGGCCTTTGGCCACCCATGTTGCGGTGCGCAGTGGCAAGATTTTGGCGGTTGGTGGTGCGGGTTGCGCCGATGGCTGGGGAAAATCAACATTAAATACAGAATTGGAAAATACCGTTTTACTGCCGGGGTTTGTTGAAGGCCACGCGCATATGATGGCGGGTTCCGTCTGGAAATACGCCTACGCCGGGTTTCACGACCGGATTGATCCCGGTGGTGTCCTTTGGCGCGGAATGACCAATATCGACCAGGTAATTGCCGGACTGACCGCGCATCAGGAAAAACTGTCTGACGATGAACCATTGTTGGGTTGGGGGTTTGACCCGATCTTTTTGTCCTCTGAACGCCTGAACAAACATCATCTGGACGCGATCAGCACCACGCGGCCGGTTGTGGTTGTCTATTCGAATTTCCACCTGATGTGTGTGAATTCCGTGGCATTGGAACTGGCGCAGTTCTCGCGGCATTCAAGCGCTGTTGGCGTGGTTAAAGGCAGTGACGGCGAACCGACCGGCGAATTGCGGGAAATGGCGGCGATGTTTCCGATCATGCGCCGGGTTGGTCTGGACTTTCGCGATCTGTCACAAAAACCCGACGCCATGCAGTCGTTTGGACAGGTTGCCTGTCGGGCCGGTGTGACCACAGTCACCGATCTTTACAGCAGTATGACCGATGCCGACGTCAGCGAAATGCAACGTATAACCGGGCACAAAAATTTTCCGGTGCGTCTTGTTCCCGCGTTAAACGGCATGGAAACCCCGCCTGACAAAATCGCAGCGCGGGCAATTGATCTTAAAAGCCAATCCACCGACATGCTGCGCCTTGGCGCGGTCAAACTGATGACCGACGGGTCCATACAGGGCTGGACCGCCCGGACAAAATGGCCGCATTATTTTGGTGGACAACCAAACGGTATTTGGATCACCGCGCCGGAACAAATTTTTGATCTGACCAAGCGTCTTCACGCGGCAGGTGTGCAAATGCATATTCACGTCAACGGAGATGAAGCGTCTGAACTGGCCATTGATGCCATTCAGGCGGCAATGGCTGAAAACGCCAACCCGGGTTTGCGGCATGTATTACAGCATTGCCAGATGATGGGCGTGGATCAGTTCAGGCGCTGCGCGGAACTTGGAATTTGCGTCAATATCTTTTCCAACCACATCTATTATTTTGGCGATCAACATGCGGCGCTGACACTTGGGCCGGACCGCGCGGAAAGGATGAATGCCTGCCAAAGCGCATTAGACGCAGGCGTACATTTTACCGTTCATTCTGATGCGCCGGTCACGCCTCTGGCCCCGTTGTTCACCGCATGGTGCGCGGTCATGCGGCAAACGGGTTCAGGCAAAACCTTGGGCGAAGCACAGAAAATCACACCGATGCAGGCGCTTCATGCGATAACACTGGGCGCCGCGTACACGCTGCATCTGGACCACGAAGTCGGGTCAATCGAAGTGGGCAAATGCGCTGATTTCGCGGTCTTGGGCGATGACCCTTTGACGGTTGAACCATCCGCAATCAAAGACGTGCCGGTTCTTGGAACTGTTTCCGGAGGGCGGGTGTTTTTGGTATGACACCACCCCCTTTGTCGGTTGTCGTTATCAGCGGATATTTGGGTGCCGGAAAAACCACCTTGATCAATCGTTTGCTGGGTCAGGCGGCCGGGCAAAAAATAATGGTGATGGTCAACGATTTTGGCGCGATCAATATTGACGCTGATCTTTTGAAAAGTGCCGAAGAGGACACGCTGACCCTGACGAACGGCTGCGTCTGTTGTACGATGGGGGCCGATTTATTTCTGGCAATGGGCGATGCGCTGGACCGGCAACCGCGCCCTGATATTCTGGTGATCGAGGCCAGCGGCGTGGCGGAACCCAGCAAAATCGCCGAGGCGGCGAAGGCAGAACCGGATATGCGGTACGGTGGTATTGTAACCGTGGTGGATGCGCTGAATTTCCTGCGCACAGAGGCCGACATGCGCATCGGCGCGCAGTTGCGCGAACAGGTGATTGCGGCTGACATGTTGTTGATTTCTAAGTCGAAAAACCCTGATCCGGCGTTGATCAGCCGACTGGAGATGCTTAACACTGTTGCGCCGCTTCATGTTGACGCCCCCTTGATCAGCGCCCTTTTGCTGCGCCAGCCCCGCATGCCCTCGGCGCGTGCCGCTATACATGCCGAATACGTGCAGTGGTCTTTTGAGGGGCAGAAAAAGATGGCATTTGATGACCTGAAATCAAAGCTGGACAACCCGCCGGACGGGGCATTTCGGATCAAGGGATTTGTCAATTCAGATGCCGATACGGCCTGGGAAGTTCATCTTGTGGGTAAAACAGTGGACGTGCGCGTCTGTCCGCCCAACCCGTCCACCAGTTTGGTGGCAATCGGTCTGAAAGGTATTTTTCATCCGGAAAATGCCGAAAACTGGTGGAATTCCAACGGACGTTGAGCGGAGAATCTCATGACAATCATTTGACCGGAAAAAGATCTGCGGATGAGAACCTGTTTGCTACGATCTGGCTTGCTGACATCGGTGGTTCGGACGACATGAATGCGGTTTGGGACGCTTGGGTTGATCCGGACAACCCTCCGGCACGGGCCTGTGTTGAGTCAAAACTGATCAGCGACTGGTTTTTGGTTGAGGTTATGGTCGTGGCGGCGCTGGACTGACGACAATTTTGTCATTTTATTTTTACGAACACAGATGCGACCAGAAAACCCGTTGAAGCTACCGGCGAAACTGTTCAAAACCCATATTATCTTAAGCCAAACAGGATATGAAATGCTTCGAATTATTTCTCTTTTGATTGCCACGGCAATCGCCACTGCGACTTTAGCAATCAGCGCAGGCGCCCAGGACAGCGGCGCCACCATAAAAATCACCCCGTTTTCTGTTGAAGGCTTTGTCAAAGGCACGCGCTATGACATCGGCGCGGAATTTTCAGCGGAACATAACATTCCGGTTCCGGCACCGTTTACCTTTATCGCGCCCCGGGCAAAAACCCATCTGGTTGGAACTGAACCCGCTCCGGGTGGCACGGGCATATTCAAGGTTCATTTCGTGACGCTGGAAAAAGCGCCAAAATCAAACATCCAGTTCGTGCCTTACACAGTCGATATGGGCGAGGCGGCCAACCGGCTTGAATCCTCAAAACGTATTTTGCAGCAGGCTTTTGTGGCCAGCGTGGTTGATCCGGAGCGGGCGGAAATCAATGTCACCCGCCTAATCGAAATCGGCCCCTATGCCGCGGTGGAATCCATTGGTCGGTACGATGGCGGTGCCGATGGCTTGGTGGTGTTGCGCATTGTCGCCATTCCAAATCCCGACAGTACGGACTCGATGCTGGTGATCATCAACGCGCTGTCCAAAAACCTGCCGATGGAAACTGTCGAGGACATTTTGAAAACCGACGCCTCGCGGGCGCTGGGGACGTTCAGGTTTCGGTAGAATTATGGCAGGCGCACCGCCCCGTCCAGACGGATGGTTTCACCGTTCATATAGGGGTTTTCCACGATAAACCGGGCCAGATGGGCAAATTCTGACGGGCGGCCAAGGCGTTTGGGAAATGGCACGTCTTTGGCCAGCGCCTCGGCGATTTCCGGGCCCAATGTGTCAAACATCGGTGTCAGAAACAGCCCCGGTGCGATGGTGCAGATGCGAATGCCGTTATAGGCCAGATCACGGGCAATCGGCAGGGTCATGCCCGCCACCCCGGATTTTGACGCGGAATAGGCCGCCTGTCCCTTTTGCCCGTCAAAGGCGGCGGCAGAGGCGGTGTTGACGATCACGCCGCGCTCGCCATCCTCGTTTGGTTGGTTTTTCGCCATTTCAACCGCCACAAGGCGCAGGACATTAAACGTGCCTATCAGATTGATATCAACCACGTGGGAAAAATCGGCCAGCGGAAACGGCCCGTCACGGCCCAACGTCTTGATCCCATTGGCGATACCGGCGCAGTTGATCAGGGCGGAAACACCACCCATGTCTTCCGTTGCGGATTGTATGGCTGCCTGAACGCTGCTTTCGTCGGTGACATCGACCGCGTGAAAGCCGACGGATCCACCAATTTCCCCTGCCAGCGCGGCGCCGCGATCCGCATCGCGGTCAAAAATCGCAACCCGGGCCCCATGTTCGGCAAACCCCCGCACACAGGCCTCGCCCAGTCCAGAAGCACCGCCGGTCACAATCACACGCACCGTTGAAATATCCATTGTCATTCCCAAATAATTGAACGCTTGTTCAATTATGCCCGCCAACCTCTGTTTTGTCCAGCCGATCTGGCCATAAATCCGCTTGCATCCGGGAGAGACCCAGGTAGGGTTTGCCCGACTTCCAGCAACGTAATCAGAGGCAGTCATGGCCAGCACAAATCCGTTTAAAACCGCCATTTCCACCGGCAAATTGCAGATCGGCATGTGGCAAAGCCTTGGAGCGGCGATCACGGCAGAAATCTGCGCCCACGCCGGGTTTGACTGGCTGCTGATTGATGGCGAGCACGGCACCAACACGCTGGTCACCATCCGCGACCAGTTGCAGGTGATTGAAAATTCACCAAGCCACGGCATCGTTCGGATTTCAGACGTCAGCGTGGCCGAAGTGAAACAGGTGATGGACGCAGGCGCGCAGACGGTGTTGGTGCCGATGGTGGATACGCCGCAGCAAGCGGCAGAGATGGCGCGGGCGATGCGGTATGCCCCACTTGGCATTCGTGGCAACGGAGCCAACGTGGCGCGGGTATCAGGATATGGACGCGACAGTGATTATCTCAGCAATGCCAACCAAATGGCGTGTTTGCTGGTACAGGCGGAAACCCAAACCGCATTGGATAATCTGGATGAAATTTGCGCCATTGACGGCGTTGATGGTGTATTTATCGGCCCATCCGATCTGGCCGCAAGCATGGGGTATTTGGGCAAACCCACTGATCCTGTGGTGCAGGCCGCCATTGAGGATGCGATCACACGCATCGCCAAGGCCGGCAAAGCCCCGGGCATTCTGATGGCCGATGAAACGCTGGCGCGGCGCTATATGGCGCTGGGTGCGCTGTTTGTGGCGGTTGGTTCGGACGTTGCGATGCTGGCCAAGGGTTCTGACGCGCTGGCCGCGAAATACCTGGGTGGTAAAGCCACGTCGTCCAAAGGACAGGTTTACTGAAATCACCCGGCTTCTTATTGGTAAAAATATCCCCGCGCGGAGCGCATTAGAGCCCTTCCCCCTTATTCATAGGCACCCGGCCTGCGCCAATTTGGCCCTAGATCAAGCTGTTGTTCGCAGCCGGTAATGGAGTACCTGCAAGAACAACGGCGCGGAAATTGGGGCAAATTGGCGTGGGTCCCGAGGGGATTTCACCCGGATACGGCATCCGTCGCCCCGTTGGCCTTGCATGATATTCATATCGCGCTGCGGCCAATAGAATGACGGGCTGCCGTATCCGGAAGAAACCGGGTGCTTGTGAATAAGGGTGAAGGGCTCTAAACCTTTGGCAAATGAATATTGAACCTTTCCCGAATGCGGGCATCACGGTCCGCGTCAAAGGCGGCTTTTGACGGCCCGCCAAGAATTTCCAGCTTTTTCGCCTCTGCCGCCGCCACCAGATTGGGCTTGCCAAACTCCTCCCATTCTTTGGGCGAGGTACGATCCCCCAAAGACGGATAAACATATTCAGTTTGCATCAATCCCAGCGTTTGCTCGTGCCCCAGATAATGCCCGGGGCCGTCCAGACACACGGACGCCATGCTGGCAAGGCTCAGACTGTCCTCGGTTACCTCAATCCCGCGCACGCAGCGCAGCGCCTGACCAATCAGGTCATCGCCCAAAATCAAGCTTTCCTGGCAAAATCCCAGCAGGGAGGCGTGCATGCCCGCACTTTCATAAACCATGTTCAATCCAGCGGTTCCGGCCGAAACGGCAGACATCGCCTGTTCCCAACCGGCCTGCATATCCGGCATCTTACTGTCGGCAAATCCGGCCGGAGCGCCGGTTGGCAGGTCGTAATACTGCCCCATCTGCGCAACCGCCGCGGTCATGATTGCCTGCTCGCCGGAGCCGCCGGACATGGCGCCCGTGCGCAGGTCCAGAACAAACGGCCACGGGCCGAATATGGCCGGGTGGCCGGGTGTGATGGCATTGACATAAAACAGCCCGGCCAGACATTCCGCCACGGATTGGGTAACTGCACCGGCAATCGGAGCGGGTGACGTGGCACCTGACTGGCCCGCCGACAACAACAATACCGGCATGCCGCCCTCAATCAGACGCTCCATAACCTTGCAGGCGTCGGTGGCAAATTTCATCGGCGGCACCACGAAACAGATGGAGGCAGAGATAAACGGTCTGGCCCGCCAGGCGGCCTCGCCACCAGCGATTTCGTGCACCAGATCAAGGCAAGGCTCAACGAAATCAGGCTCAAAAATGCTGGTGCCCACGTGTTTGGTGGTTCCGCTGCAGCAGGCGTATATGGTGTTTTGATCCATTTCCAGATTGTCCGGAATATCGCGGCACACCATTGGGCGCTGAAAGAAATGGATATTGTCCAGATGATCGGCAATCTTGGCGGCATCGTGCAGGTCCTGCACGGTTGAATCGCGGTAAGAATTATCTTGCGCGTCAACAATATGAACCGCAGCACCTGCGGTGCCGTAATGCACCCGCGCGCCTGACAAATCCATATCGTATTTGGGGTCTCGGGCGAAAAGCGTCAAGTTTTTGGCAGCCTTTTCAAGGGTTTCAAGAATAAGATGGCGTGGAAACCGCAGCCGAAGGTCTTCGCCAAGCAATGCCCCGGCATTGACCATTATTTCCACGCCTGACGGTGGCGCATCGGCCAATCCAACAGTTTCAAGCGCGGTTAATGCCGCTTCGTGGATACGATCCATGTCAGTCGGGCTGAGAGGCTTGAACGTGCCGCCGGACATGCCGGCGCGCACCGGCCGCAAGTCTTCGGTTAACGGGGCCGCGCGCATGGCCTGCCGGGCGGCACGGCCTCCGGAACGGCGGGAAGTTTTGTCTGTCATGGAATATCTTTCGTTGGTTGGGAATTGTAGCCAATCAACGTTTTTTCGGGGCACCTCTTGCCGCGCGACCGCGCAACGCGCCGATGGTTTGTTCGACCAGTCGGATTTTCCACATTTGATCAGACATGATAACCCTCTGAAACTTTGGGGCAATTTTTCATGGTTTATTGCTCGGCGGTCTGGTCTGTTTGCGTCAAATTATACGTCGGAAACGAGCGCTTGACCTGTCGGCAGCGCATTTTTGGAATTGAGCGACGGCCCGA
>CAYZQS010000037.1:0-9923 GCA_964480735.1 uncultured Rhodobacterales bacterium | reverse complement strand
AAGTTTACGCAGATTCTGCTTCCTCTTCTTCAGGGGTATTTTGAAATGACGTAACCATCGATTTATTCAACTCCATTGCCCGTTTCATAAACGGTTTGTTTTCCATGATCGGAATGTCCGGGTCCCATAGTTTTGCCATGTCTTTAAGGTTACTGCGGTCCTGTTCGATGAACTGCTCTTTGGCCTGTTCAACCTCAAAGGCGTTCATGCCCATTTGTTCCAGCACGTAACCACCAGCCCGAACGGAACTGTCAAACATCTCGCGCACGATGTCATCAGCGCCGGCTCTATACAGGCGGTAAACGCCGATCCGGTCGCTTGATCGCGCGATGATGTGTATATCCGGCCGGTCGCGGCGGGCGTGTTTTACCAGCTTTAACGCCGCATCCTGATCATCAATCGCCACCACCAGAATTTTGGCCTCCATCAATCCGGCGGCGTGCATCAGTTCCGGGCGGGTTGGATCACCAAAGAATGTTTTCACGCCAAATTGCCGAAGCCGTTCGATGGTTTTGATGTCGTGATCCAGAACTGTTGAATCAAATCCGTTGGACGTGGCGATCCGGTTGATCACCTGTCCAAAGCGCCCAACACCGGCGATTATGATTTGCGCGTGTTCGTCCATGTCGTCCGCCGCCTGCTCGTCAGCACTTTCAGTCAGCATTTTGGACAACCAGTCAAACACGATAAACAACAACGGCGTCAGCAGCATGGACAGCGCCACCACCAGGGCCAGCGTCTTTGACAGCTCCAGCGGGATGACGTTGGTTTGCACAGTAAAACTGAGCATCACAAAACCAAATTCACCCGCTTGCGCCAACCCCAGCGCAAACAGCCATTGATCGCGCCCACGCAGCATGAAAATCCGGCCCAGAATAAACAGGATGACGGCTTTGGTGGTCATCACCCCAACGGTCAGCCCCAGAACATTGGCAAAATCGCCAAACAGAATTTCAAAATCGATGCCCGCGCCAACGGTGATAAAGAACAATCCCAGCAACAGGCCCTTGAACGGCTCGATATCGCTTTCCAGCTCGTGCCGGAATTCAGAGTTGGCAAGGACCACGCCGGCAAGGAACGTACCAAGTGCCGGTGACAGGCCCACAAGGGTCATCAAGAGGGCAATGCCGATCACCAGCAACAGCGTAATTGCCGTGAACATCTCGCGCAGGCGCGACGCGGCGATGTAACGAAACAGCGGCCACGTCAGGTAATACCCCCCCAATACAACCGTGGCGACCGCGCCGAGTGTAACCAGTGTGACGCCCCAGTTTGGCAAGTCTTCGACCAGCGACATGCTGGCCGCCGCATCGCCATGCGCGACATCCTCGTTGTGCAACCCTTGCAGGGCCAGAAGCGGCACAAAGGCCAGCATGGGGATGACGGCGATGTCTTGCGACAGCAGCACTGAAAAGCTGGAGCGCCCGCCGGGGGATTGCATCAGGCCTTTTTCGTTAAGCGTCTGAATTACGATGGCGGTTGACGATAGGGCAAATGTCAGGCCAATCGCAAATCCCACCGTCAAGGGCAGACCTAACAGCACGCAAAAAGCAGTTATGGCGGCGGTTGTCAGGGAGATCTGCAACCCGCCAAGCCCAAGCAACCGGTGCCGCATGTCCCATAGCGCCTTGGGTTCCAATTCAAGGCCAACCACAAACAGCATCATAACCACGCCAAATTCAGCAAAATGTTGTAAATTCTGGGTTTCTGATCCCACCAGCCCGATCACCGGCCCGATGATGACGCCGGCGATCAGATAACCAAGTACCGAGCCCAACCCAAGACGCTTGGCAACCGGCACCGCGATCACCGCAGCCCCCAAATAAATCGTGGCCTGATACAGGAAACTTTCCATTGCATTCGTCCTTATAGCGGAAGCGGCGCGTCCGATTTTGTTTGGTCCATCACGATCTGGCTTTGCACCCGCGCCACGGCTTCGTGTGGCAGCAGCACCTCTTGGATCAACACGTTCAAAGCGGCCAGATCATCACAGTATATGCGCAGCAGATAATCAGCCTCGCCGGTCAATGTCCATGCACTGACAACTTCGGGCCGGGCGCGGATCAGGGTGCGAAATGCCTGCGCGTTGCGGTCTGAATGGGTGGCCATCGAAACTTGAACGAAGGCCTGCACTGTCAGGCCAAGGCGCAGGGGATCAAGGCGGGCGGTGAAACCGGTGATATATCCTTCGGCCTCCAGCCGCTGGCGCCTGCGGGCGGCCTGAGAGGCAGAAAGGTTCAGGATGTCACCAAGATCAGCCGCCGACGTATGGGCGTTGCTTTGCAGCGCACTTAGCAGCCGAGAATCAGTTCGGTCCAACATAATTGCTCCATAATCTGCATATTATTGACTAATTATGCGTGTTTCACGCAAAAGTAAATCGATTTATGCCAAAGATTGCGTGCTATTTGCGGCAACTGTGCGAGATAATCCACTTGCAACAGCAAAGGAATTCTCATGGGCCCTTTCCCGCACAGCGCACCCGCCGCCACGATAACCGAAGAAAATCCAGCCGGAACCGACGGGATGGAGTTTGTGGAATTTGCCCATCCACAGCCGGATATGCTGCGCAGCCTGTTTGCCGGCATGGGATTTTCCCTGACAGCACATCACAAATCAAAAGCGGTCGAACTTTGGCAGCAAGGCGACATCACTTATGTTCTGAACGCTCAGTCCGGTTCTCAAGGTATGGAATTTGTAAAAAAACACGGTCCCTGCGCCCCTTCGATGGCGTGGCGGGTGGTGGACGCGGATCATGCGCTTAACCACGCGGTTTCAAAAGGTGCCAACGCCTATGACGGTGATGACAAGGTGCTGGATGTGCCGGCAATTTACGGGATTGGTGACAGCCTGATCTATTTTATTGAACAATACGGCGGTACGGATTCGCCGTATGAAGCAGAATTTAACTGGGTCAGCCCGGGTGCAGCAAAGCCCGAGGGATTTGGATTTTATTATCTTGATCACCTGACCAATAACGTCAAACGCGGCAATATGGACAGATGGTTCAATTTTTACGCAGATATTTTCAACTTCAAACAGATCAGGTTTTTTGACATTCAGGGCAAGAAAACCGGCTTGTTTTCCCGTGCGTTGACCTCGGCCTGTGGGCGCATCCGCATTCCGATCAACGAAAGTGCTGACGAACATTCGCAGATCGAGGAATATCTGAACGAATACAACGGCGAAGGCATTCAACACGTGGCTGTGGGCACCGAAGACATCTATGGCGCGACTGACCGCGTTGCAGACGCGGGGCTTGGATTTATGGCCGCGCCACCGGCCACCTATTATGAAATGAGCCACGATCGCGTGCCCGGCCATGCCGAGCCGCTGGAGCGCATGCAAAACCGCGGCATTCTGATTGACGGCGAGGGCGTGCTGGATGGTGGCGAAACCCGTATCCTGTTGCAAATATTCTCTAAAACCGTGGTTGGCCCGATCTTCTTTGAGTTTATCCAGCGCAAAGGCGATGACGGTTTTGGCGAGGGTAATTTCAAAGCGCTGTTTGAAAGTATAGAGGCGGACCAGATCAAACGCGGCGTTCTGGCCGCGCAATAAGAATTTTTCGGTCTCAGCGTAGTCAATTGGCGGGGGTCTGCAAACCCGGCTCAACCTTTTTGCGACGCGCGGGCCCGCGCCGTATCTTTTCTATAATTCTAAATAAATCGCAGTCACTTTGATTGCGAAATCTTATTTTTGTTGGTCCGCTGTTAAGTCACTTTTGAAACAGTCCACTCAGGCGGGGCACAACGGCAATACCAAGTCGTTGGGTGCCTGGCTTTTTAGTTGACACCTCGAAAGGACAATCCATGCTGAACGTGCTGCGAAATATCATTTTTACCGGCGCAGGCCCAAAACGCGCAGGTTTCCGACCTTCCAAAATTGCCATTGCCGCCGCAAGTGCGCTGATGCTGGCCATTCCCGGTGCCGGTGCTGCCGATGTCAATCTGGTATTTGGAACATATGCCGCAGACAAACCAACCCAGACGGTCAGCAAATTAAAGCCGATTCTGGATTACCTGGCGGTTGAGCTGACAAAGGTCCTGCAGGAAGAAGTTACAATCGAAATGCACGTGTCGTCTGACTATGGCGACAGCATTCAGGATCTGGCGGTTGGCGACGTGGATTTTGCACGCTTCGGTCCGGCCTCTTATGTGACGGCCAAAAAGCTGAACCGCGATGTCAAAATATTGGCAATGGAAACCAAAAAAGGAAAAAAGGTCTTTCACGGAGTTATCGCGGTACGGGAAGACAGCGACATCCAAGATCTTGGTGATTTGACCGGTCGCAGTTTTGCTTTTGGCAGCGAATTGTCAACGATCGGGCGTTATCTGGCCCAAAGTCACCTGTTGGATGCGGGACAGACCGCCGAAACAATCAGCCGTTTTTCCTATCTGGGTCGGCATGACCGCGTGGGCGCGGCGGTTGGCAACGGCACCTATGATGCTGGTGCCCTTAAAGAGGGAACTTTGAAAAAAATGCTGGCCGACAATGTACCACTGCGGGTTATTGCCAGATTTGAGAACGTCACCAAACCCTGGATCGCCCGCTCCGGCATGCGGCCCGATGTTTTGGCGGCGATGCAGCAGATTTTTCTGGAAATCAAGGATCCGGCGGTTCTGAAATCGCTGAAAACCTCTGGGTTTTTGCCGGGCAGTGATTCTGACTATGACGTGATCCGCTCCGCAATGCTGAAAAGCCGGAATTTCGGAGGTTGATCAGGGTGCCTGACCGCTTCGCTTTCCCAAAAATGTCGTTGGCGCGACAGATACTGTTGTCAATGACCGCCGTGGTTTTGGTGGTTGGACTGGTGGCTGGCGAAGTGGTCAGAAATTTTGAAACCAAAAGATTGACTGAGGATTTTCAGTCCCAGTCTGACCAAATATTTTCTTTGCTCAGCGGGCTTATGGTTGAAACCATCATCGTTCAGGACGTGCCGTTGATCGAAAGTGCCCTAAAGCAGGCGGTCGAAAGAATCCCCTCGCTGGAGCAAATCCAGACCCGTAATCAAAACGGCGAGGTGATCGGGCGCTTTCCCAGACAACCGGTGGACGTCTCTGAACATTCTGTCTCGTTCGTAAAGGACGTAGAGTTTGATGGTATTGTTTTTGGCAAGATGGTCATCCAATGGTCGAAAGAGGCGGGGCTGGCCAAAATTCAAAAGACAGTTTTTCAGGCCCGCGTGTTGGTCGCGGTCATATTGCTGGTGCAGACGCTGTTGTTTTTGTTGATAACCTCAAAACTGGTCATCCGGCCGTTGGGTTTCATCTACAACCGCATGGACGCAACATTGGCCCGCAAACAGCAGGGTGACCGCGTGAAAGGCGGAGCCACATCCAAAGAATTCATCGCGTTGTCTGACAGCGTGACCACTTTGGATAAAATTTTAACAGAACGTGAGCTAAAAGAAGAACAGCTGACCATTGCCCGCGAAAAGGCCGACGCCGCCAGCCAGTCCAAATCGGAATTTCTGGCCAACATGAGCCACGAGATCAGAACGCCGATGAACGGTGTCATCGGCATGGCCGAACTGATGCTGGAAACCAAAATGAGCCGCGACCAGAAGGTCTATGCGGAAACCATCTCAAAGTCCGGCGCGGCGCTGCTGACCATCATCAACGACATCCTTGATTTTTCCAAAATCGAATCCGGCAAGATGGAGCTGGATCCTGCACCGTTTGACATGTTGGGTGCTCTGGAGGACGTGACCACATTGGTTGCCTCCAAAGCAATGGAAAAGCAGGTCGAGGTCACGCTGCGTTATCAACCGGATTTGCCGGTTGGGTTTAACGGCGACGTTGGGCGTATACGGCAGGTTTTGACCAACATTATCGGCAATGCCGTCAAATTCACCTTGGACGGGCACGTTCTGGTGGCTGTCAGCGGGGTTGTCGAGGACGGATTGACCAGTATCTGCATCGCGGTCGAAGACACCGGGATTGGCATACCGCCGGAAAAAATCGCCCATATATTTGAGGAGTTTGAACAGGTTGACGGCGCGGCGAACCGAAAATTCGAAGGCACCGGTTTGGGATTGGCGATTTCAAACAAGCTGGTCGGGCTGATGGGCGGACGGATTGAAGTGACCTCGGAAATGGGGCAGGGATCGGTGTTTTTGATCCGATTTAAACTGCCGACCTGCGAATTGCCCGCCGATCAAAATGTACAGACCGATGGCGACGTTGGCGGGCAGCGGGTGTTGATCGTTGATGACCTGCAGGTCAACCGCACGATCCTCAGCGAACGATTGCGGTATTGGGACGTCAGAACCGAAGTTGCCGCTTCTGGAAAAGAAGCGCTTGAAATCCTTGTCAAATCCAAAAAAGAAAAACAGCCGTTTGATTTGGCGATCCTGGATTTTCAGATGCCGGATATGGACGGGCTGGCGCTGGCCAAACGCATCCGGGTGCAGGACAGCTTCAAATCCCTGCCACTGATCCTGCTGTCATCAGTGGATCAGTCCGTGGATGCAGATATCAAACTTGAACTCGGTTTTCAGGAAATCCTGCTAAAACCCGTGCGCTCTGCTGTCATTAAAAGTGCCTTGTTGGCAACGGCTGCAAAAACCGAAACAAAACCCAAACCAAAACCCCGATCAAAACCGACTTCCGCCCTGACGGGTCTGCCCAACGGCATACCCCTCAAGGGCCTCAAGATTTTGGTGGCTGAGGACAATAAAACCAACCAACTGGTGCTGAAAACCATGTTGAAAAAAACCGGCGTGGTGCTTGAAATTGCAGAGAACGGCGTAGAGGCAGTGCGGGCCTATCAGGATTTCCGGCCGGATCTGGTCTTGATGGACATGTCTATGCCGGAAATGGACGGTTTGCAGGCGTCCCGTGAAATCCGGACGATTGAAAAGGCACGCGAACTTCGCCGTTGCGCCATCATCGCCCTGACCGCAAATGCTATGGAAAACGACCGGCAAAACTGCCTGGATGCCGGAATGGATGACTACTTAAGCAAGCCCATCGTGAGGACCCGCCTAACCGAAACGCTGCATAAGTGGAGCGTTTTGAAACACCGGGAAGCCAAATCGCCAACCCCCGCAAAGAAGTCTCAGGACAGGGAAACAACCAAAACGTCACCGCGCATTAAAGCCGGTTAATTTCACGTAAGACCGGTTAAACCCAAGCGCTACCGACCCGGTCGCGTTTGAATATTTTCCGGCAACCAGGTGGCAAGCTCTGGAAACACAACCAAAATAACCACCATCAACAGCATCAGCCCCACCATCGGAATGGCGGTCTTGGCGATATAGGACATCTCGTGGTGGGTCATGCCCTGCAAAACGAACAGGTTAAAGCCAATCGGCGGCGTTACCTGGGCCATTTCAACCACCACAACAATGAAAATGCCAAACCAGATCACATCAATGCCCGCCTGCCGGATCATCGGCTCCACAATCGCCATGGTCAAAACCACGGACGAAATACCGTCCAAAAACATGCCCAGCACCACATAAAAAATGGTCAACGCAACGATCAGAACCAGTGGTGACAGGTTCATGTTGTCTATCCAGCTGGCCAATGCGCGCGGCAGGCCGGTAAATCCCATCGACAAAGACAAAAAGAACGCCCCCATCAGGATCAGCGCGATCATTGCAGAGGTGCGGGTCGCACCCATCAACGAGGCGCCAAAGGTTTGCACATTCAACGAGCCCTGAAACCCCGCCAAAAGCAACGCACCAATCACACCCACAGCCGCCGCCTCGGTTGCGGTGGCAAACCCCATGTACATGGAACCGATCACAACCGTCACCAGCGCCAGAACCGGGATCAAAAACCGGCTTTCGGCGAACATTTCACCAAAGCCCATGTCGGGTTCGGGGTCCGGCCGCTGACCTTTGCTGATAAAATGCCACGCAATGATGTAGGCCATAAACAGACCGGCCAGCGTCAATCCCGGAAAAACCCCTGCCATGAACAGCTTGGTAATGCTCTCGTTGATCGTCACGCCGTAAACAATCAGCGTGAGGGACGGCGGGATCATCAGGCCCAATGTGGCCGCTCCGGCCAAGGTGCCGATGATCATGTGCTCGGGATAGCCACGTTTGCGCAGCTCGGGGATCGACATTTTACCCACCGTTGTCAGGGTTGCGGCGGAAGAGCCGGACACGGCGGCAAAAATCGTGCAGCCGGCAATATTTGTGTGTAACAATCCGCCCGGCAAAAACCGCAGCCACGGGGTCAGCCCGCGGAACATGTCCTGGGACAACCGCGTTCGATACAGGATTTCGCCCATCCAGATAAACAATGGCAACGCGGTCAGCGTCCAACTGGACGCGCCGGTCCAAATGGTGGTGATCATCGCGTCCCCGGCGGGCCGGCTGGTGAACAACTCCATCCCCACCCAGGCAACACCCATCAGGGCCAGACCAACCCAGACAGAGCTGCCCAGCAGCGAAAACAGAACGAAAAGGAAAATGACTGTGGTGTAAAACTCGCTCATTCCACGGCCTCCGCAATGATGCTGGTGGTGCGGTTGACCAGCAATCTGGTTAGATTATCCCAAAGGGCAATGGCCAAAAGGACCGTGCCGATCGACATGGGCAATTGCGGGATCCACATGGGCGTATAAACCCATTCAGACCCAGTATCGGCCCACATCTGCCCCCATTTGGTTGGCGCATTGCCGAACATGGCAAAAAACGTGACCACATATTGCGGGATAAAATCCTGCCCCTGTGTGGTGTCGTTCAAAAGATCAGACAGAATGTTGGTCTTTATCGCGTAGCGGGCAAAATATGTGGCGGTGACCGCGGCGATCAACATGGCAAAGGCGTCCAGCCACAGGGTGGTGAATTTGTTCCATTTCAGGAAGATCGACACCCGGATATGGGCACCCTTTGTCAACGCATGCGACAGCGCAAAAAACGAAGTCGCCGCCATAGCATACCCCGCATATTCAGTGGAGCCGGGGAAAGTGACCGAAGACCACCGCGCAATCATCTGGGCGATGATAAGCGCCAGAATTGTCAACATGAAAAATGCGGCGATCATGCCAGAGGCGAAATACAGCCGGTCAAGAACCTGCCAGACCGGGCGCAGAATACGGCCCGCCGTTTCACGCTGAAACAGGCAGTACGCGGCCAAAAGTATCGGAAAAATAAAAAGCCACACCCACAGGGGCAAGCCTAAAAACGGTTGCCAGTCTCGCATAAATTCATTCCCCCCGGTGGTATTCGCTTCGGCCCCGCAATCACAGCGGGGCCGAAACTTTTAGCTTTTAGTTGCCTTTGTAAGCGTCAAGAATGGCTTGACCGCTGGCACCGGTGTCTTCCAGCCATGTGGCCTGCATCGACGCACCGATGGCCTGCAGTTCTTTCAGGAACTCAGGGCCGGCATCCTGAACAGTCATGCCGTTGGCTTCCAGCTGGTCGAAATACCAGTTGGCCAGCTCTGCGGATTTCGCCGCACAGGCAGCGCCGGTTTCATCAGCGGCGCGGGTCAACGCGGCCTTGGTGTCACCATCAAGTCCTTCCCAAACGCCTTTGTTGATCATGACATAGTTGCGCGGCAGCCAAGCGTTCACTTTGTAGTAATGGCTCAGGTGCTCCCACACTTTGCGGTCATAACCGGTGGAACCGGATGAAATAAACGCCTCGGCAACACCGGTGGCCAGGGCCTGGCTCAATTCAGCCGCTTCAACCTGTACCGGCACCATGCCCAATGCCTCTGCAAATGTGGCGGTTGCGGTGTTATAGCTGCGGAATTTCACGCCTGCTGTATCGGCAGAGGAATTGACTTCTTTGTTGAAGTAAAACCCCTGACCAGGCCACGGGCAGGTGTACAGCGTAACCAGATTGATGTCGCTGAGTGCGGCATTGACCACAGGTTCGGCGATCGCCCACAGTTTGTCATTGTCCGCATAGGTGGTTGCCACAAACGGCAGGTTGTCCCAACCCAGCAAAGGCACTT
>CAYZQS010000036.1:23889-25645 GCA_964480735.1 uncultured Rhodobacterales bacterium | reverse complement strand
TCGCGTTTGAGCAAGTTGAAGAAGCTCGGACACTCTCCTTTACGCCGCCGCAAATGCACTGCTCATGCGACCGACAGCACATTCGAAAATCAAAACTTGGGGTATGCGCCAATGTCTGCTTTCAATTCGACAATGCGATTAAGTCGATTTCTATGATATTTGTCACGGAATTCAACTAAGTTCGGAGTTCTTCAACGCAGACTAAATCACACGAACCTTTTGCTGCGCAGGCGATTAAAGCTATGCAGCGGTACTGTCAGCTCGCTGAGGCAAGCGATTTCTTGGGGTCGTAGAACGGGATCGGCACGACAGTGCACGTACGCGTTTCGCTCAGCTTGTGTACCTGTAGGTCCGTGCCGGATGCTGCGTGTTCGATGTTGATCATCGCAAGTGCGATGCTCTTTTCCAGTCTTGGAGAATAAATCGCAGACGTGACCCTGCCGATCTGCTCGCCCTCTTGCAGGACAGGCCAAAAGAAGTCGTTGGACCCAACAAAGGGATCGTCATTAATTTCCAGGCCTACAAGCTTTTGCGACACGCCCTGTTCCTTAATTCTGGTCAGCGCTACTTTGCTGACAAAATCCGCCTCCATATCCAGATCGACAAGACGATCCATACCCAGCTCATAAGGGTTGTTCGCAAGGGTCATATCCGCGTGATAAGACAACATGCCCGCCTCGATCCTGCGAATGCTCGATGTGTGGCCGGGCTCTAGACCCAGGGGCGCACCGACGGTCATCAGATGTTCCCAAAGACGGTCTCCGTGTGAGCCATCGCGCAAGAAAATCTCGTAACCCAATTCGCTCGACCAGCCCGTGCGAGAAACAACGAGTGGTACACCGTCCCAGTCAAATTCCATGAACCGGTAGTATTTGAGCTCAGTCGGGGCGTTGCCAAAGGCCGCGCGCAGGATGTCGCGGGACTTGGGACCTTGCAACTGCAAAGGTGACACGTCGGGTTCGGAAATCTCGACATCCATACCCGCGTTCACCGCAATGCCACGCGCCCAGAGCAGAACGTCACTGTCTGCAATGGACAGCCAAAAATGATCCTCGGCCAGTTTCAAGAGGATCGGGTCGTTGATGATCCCGCCGTGCTGGTCGGTGATCAGCACATACTTACATTGTCCAACCTGGCATTTGGACAAATCTCGGCAGTTAGGGAATTGAGTAAACTTCGCCGCATCCGGCCCTTTGATTTCCACCTGGCGTTCGACAGAGACGTCACACAGGATCGCCTCATTGACCAGATTCCAGAAGTTCTGAGCCGGATCGCCAAAATCGCGCGGGATGTACATGTGGTTGTAGACGGAAAACCCCTTCGCGCCCCAACGTAAAGCAGCGTCGGAGTAGGGTGATTTTCGGACCTGCGTGCCAAAGCTGAATTGGGCAAAGTCGAGTTGGTGAGCCATGGTATTTTTCCAGTCGTGTAAGTCAGGGGTCAGTTTTTGGAGCGGACCATATCTCTCAGTTCGTTTTTTCGGATTTTTCCAGTCGAGGTTTTTGGCAGCTCGCCAAAGATCACATTCTTAGGACGCTGACCGCAGGCAACGCCGACATGTCCACCTTTACGATGTCTTTCACGCTTTTGGTGAACGTCTGAGCCGTGTTTGTTTTCCTTTTTCGATTGGTGTTGAACCAGTTCAATACTGCGGTTAGCGGCCAGTCTATGGCCCCGCAACACCCGCACGAACAGGCAGAGCCCAAATAAGATTCTGCGCAGCTCTCAGTCAAATCGCGAGGTCAAGACGGGGCTT